>JACPVK010000463.1 GCA_016191795.1 Gammaproteobacteria bacterium | reverse complement strand
CATTGGTTCCCTGATCATAACTGGTGATTGCTCCGGATCTTGATTGAGTTGTTTTGCCTTTGGGTATGGCAAGATCCGCCGGTACATCGGCACGACCCACCTTAGGCAATATTTCCACATCATCCTGCTGGTTCTGCCGCAACGTTAATGCCGCTGCCTTCTGAACAATATTTTGTTTTTCCGCGTCGGACAATTTATTTATAATAGCCTGTAATTTTTCGGCTTCACGTTGTTCACGCTGCTTGCTGAGTTTTGCATCGGGCCGCAGAGTGAGCCTTACCCGGTGCTGATTTGTTAATAAATTAGTACGCACCAGCGTTCGAATAAAATTCGGATCCTGAATATCGCGGCGCAGCTGCTCCAGTACCGGATCCAGATTTAACACGGCAACCGGATCACCACCGTGAATAGCCGCTGTTAAACCACCCAGTATTAACTGCAAACCATAGGGATAACCATCGCCGCCAATTTCGCGTTGTGACAATTCCAGTTGATGCAATACCGCTTCCACCTGTTGCTGTGGCACACCGTTATCGGCAACATCCGTCAGCACATCCAGGATCAATTTCTCAACGGCAGCAGCGTGTTCCGGGCTGGAGCCTTCCAGTCCGCAGGTAAAACACATTTCACGATTGGAATCTTCCAGCCCGCACAAGGGTGAAGGTGCGGCGCCCAGGTCACTGGTTTCCAGCGCATGGCGTAAGGGTGAGGATGCATTATCCAGCAACACACCCGACATCAAATGCGCACGCAACATATCCTGTAACGATGCGGTTTTGCCCAACAACCAGCCCAGAACAATATGGGTTTTATCACTGATATCCGCTTCATCCAGCGCGTAAACGTCCTCAACACAAATGGGCGCCGACAGTCGACGCTCATCCGAAACATGAATATTGCAATCCAGATGATCAAATTGCGCCAACGCGCGTTCTTCAATGCGCTGCTGATGTTCGCAGGCCGGAATATCACCGCAAGTCATGAATATCGCATTTGACGGGTGATAATGCGTACGATAAAAATCCTTTAATTCCTGATAACTCAGATCAGGAATATTTTCCGGCTCACCGCCACTGTTGTAGTGGTAAGTCGTGGTCGGGAAAAGATGCTCGGTCATTTTTTGCCATAACACACTGGTAGCAGAACTCATGGCACCTTTCATTTCATTAAACACAACACCCTTGTAAACCAGCGGGGTATTCATATCATCAGGCTTTTCAAATTCAACCCGGTGACCTTCCTGGGCAAAATCCAGTTCATCCAGGCGCGAAAAAAACACGGCGTCCAGATACACATCCATTAAATTATTAAAATCCTTGCGGTTCTGGCTGGCAAAGGGATATGCCGTCCAGTCACTGCTGGTAAACGCATTCATGAAAGTATTGAGGGAGCGCCGCGTCATCATAAAAAATGGATCGCGCACCGGATAATGCTGGCTGCCGCACAATGCAGTGTGCTCAAGTATGTGTGCCACACCGGTTGAATCCATGGGCACGGTGCGCAGGGCAACCATAAACACGTTCTCGGCATTGTCTGCCACCAGATGGTAATGCGGTGCACCGGTTTTTTTATGCCGGTATTCTTCAACGACTATGTTCAGTGATTCAATGCGCTGGCTGCGTAACCAGTCAAATGTCGGATAGATCTTTTCAGGTTTGTTCATATTCTGACCAATTGGAAGGGAATAACCCGATTGTACCGTGATGCACACGTCTGTGCGACAATAGTCAACCCGACCCACCTGAACTCAACTGACTAATAATAACCATCCCATGATAGCCGCCCTCAAAGCCAGCCAGCTTCGCCCGCAATGTAAACCTGATGACCTGCCCTTCACCACCACGGATGAACTGGCTGACCTGCCCGATATATTCGCCCAGGATCGTGCCTTGCAGGCGGTTGAGTTTGGCATTGGCGTGATGCACCGTGGATTCAATTTATACGTCATGGGTCCATCCGGACTGGGCAAGCACGGCATCATCCGTAAATATCTGGCGCGCCGCGCCAAAGCTGAAACCTCGCCTGCCGACTGGTGTTATGTGCGCAACTTTGAGCAGGATTACAAGCCACGCGCGCTTAAGTTGCCACCGGGACAGGGGCGCATATTCAAGAAAGACATGAAAAATCTTGTGGAAGATCTTGGCAAGGCCATCAATGCCGCTTTTGATGCCAGCGATTACCAGGATCAGGTACAAAGCATTGAAAAAGCGTTCACCAAAAAACAGGGCAGTCTGCTGGAAAAACACAGTGACAAGGCGCGCACTCAGGGTATACACCTGAGCCAGACACCATCCGGTTTTATGCTTGCTCCCATGCAGCAGGGTAAAATTCTGACAGAGGAAGAATACGACGCCCTGCCAGAACTCGACAAACTGGAAATCGATAAAAAAATCGCCGGCTTCCAGGATGAACTGGAATTACTGTCGCCGGAAATTTCACGTGAACGTCGCGAGCACAATCTCAAACTCAAAAAACTCAATCGCAAAATCGCCCTGTTCGCCACCAGCAATCTGATTAAAGATGTCAGAAAACGTTATAAAACATTGCCGGAAGTCGCCAATTATCTCAAGGGTGTGCAGGATGATGTGCTGGATCATCTGGAAGATTTTACCGAGTCCGATGACGATAGCGAAAGCGATACCTCCAAATCCGATAATGCCCTGCAACGCTATCAGGTTAACTTACTGGTGGATCGCAGCCATCAACAGGGTGCGCCGGTTATTTATCTGGATAATCCAACCTATCACAATCTGGTTGGCCGTATCGAAGACGGAAATCGCAGTGCCGGCCCCAACACCAATTTCACGCTGATTAAGGCCGGTGCCCTGCTGGAAGCCAACGAAGGCTATCTGATACTGGACGCACACAAAATTCTGACCATGCCTTATGCCTGGGATGCTTTAAAGCGCGCACTCTATGCCAAAAAAGTAAGAATTGAATCGCTCGACCAGATGCTCAGCACCGACACCATGATCACGCTGGAACCGGAACCGATTCCACTCAAAACCAAAGTGATATTACTGGGTAATCGCGAAACCTATTATTTGTTACACGAAATGGATCCGGATTTTCCCGAGCTGTTCAAGGTTGAGGCGGATTTTGATGAAGAAATAGAACGCAGCCAGGAAAACATGCTGCAATATGCGCGATTGATTGCGTCCCGCGCCCGCAAGTTTGGGCTCAAGGCACTTACCGCCGATGCCGTGGCACGTATTATTGAATTCGGCTCACGCATGGCAGAGAATGCCGGACGCTTATCAACACGTTTACGCACCATAGATGATCTGTTAATTGAAACTCAATACTGGGCGATTCAGGCTGCGCATACCCATATTACAGCAGCTGATG
>JACPVK010000029.1 GCA_016191795.1 Gammaproteobacteria bacterium | reverse complement strand
TCTCCAATGTAGCGAGATAAGTGTTCTTCCCAGTCGATGTGCATTTGTTGCAGAACATTTTTAAACTGATGACCCAGACGGGTATCGCCGGTAATTCGCACTTCGCCGGCAAATAAAACAGACGAGGCTTCATTCGAGGCGCCCAGTTTGGCAAGTGCCATGGGCGTGCCGCTAATGACGGTGTCTGCATCACTATCGTCATCCTCGGCGCTTAACAGCATGATGCCTTCGGCAGACGGATAGAGCAGAATTTTTTCGTTGATGCCTAAAATTTCGATGGCAATAATTTTGCCTTCAAATTTTTCCAGTTTAGGCAGGGTGTCATTATCCAGTGACAGATATTTGTTACAGGCTGTTTCCAGGGTCGCAATAAGAGATTGGGGTAATGCCATATTTAAAATTTAAAACCTTTATGTAATGCTACGATGCCGCCGGTGAGATTGTGATAATTCGTTTTTTCAAATCCGGCTGCCTGCATCATGTTTTTCAGTGTTTCCTGATCAGGATGCATACGAATTGACTCGGCCAGATAACGATAACTTTCGGCATCATTGGCCACCAGTTTACCCATCATCGGCAGGATCTTGAATGAATAGGTGTCATAAATGGGCGACAGGCCCGGCACAACCGGTTTGGAAAATTCCAGTACCAGTAAACGGCCGCCGGGTTTGAGCACGCGAAAAATTGAACGCAGTGCCGCATCTTTATCCGTGACATTGCGCAAACCGAAGGCCATGGTGACGCAATCAAAATAATCGTCGGGAAACGGCAGGCATTCGGCATTGGCCTGAACATATTGCAGATTGCCGGCTATCCCGGCATCGATCAGACGTTCACGACCGACATTGAGCATGGACGCATTGATGTCCGAGAGTACAACTTCCCCGGTGGGGCCTACCATACGCGACATTTTCATCGCCAGGTCGCCGGTGCCGCCCGCCAGATCCAGCGCGCGTTGTCCGGCCTTGAGTCCGGTTTGCGCCAGGGTGAAGCGTTTCCACAAACGGTGAATACCGAAGGACATCAGGTCATTCATGGCGTCGTATTTGCTGGCAACAGAGTGAAACACGCCGGCAACACGTTTTACTTTTTCATTCAGCGGCACCTGTTCGAAGCCGAAGTGGGTTTTATCCTGGTCCATATTGGCGATCCAAGGTTAATTCGAGGTGGCTAGGATACCATGGGCCGCCGGTTACGAGCAGCTTGGCGCAGGGTGAGCTAATGTGAAAACGGGTTGCGAAACAACTGGTTTGAATAGCCGGGTGATTTTTCTGCCGGGTTTGGTGCAGCGGATGCGTTTTTTGCGCCGGTAGATGGCTTGCACAGACTGATTTGTGGACTGGCCTGTGCTTCAGTGACTTCCAGCAAATCGAAGGAGCGCTCGTAGGGTCGGTTCTGCTGAAATTTGATGGCCGTATCGATGCGTAAAAAATAAGCGTGGGCGTTGGCTGTCTCCAGCGTGATGTCGGTATTGCCCGAGTAACGTTCCGGGAGGTCAAGTTTAATCGTGTGTTGACCGGCCGGAATTTGCAGCGTTTGATATTGATTATTACCCAGCGTGAATGTGGTGACACCATTAATCGAGATGGCAGGATTCACCAGTACATTGGCAAGCGCATCGGGCCGATAAATAAAGAGTGTTGCCTGATTCTTGGCAAGGTAGTCACGGCTGTTAAAACTCACCGGTGTGGATGCACAACCGGTAAGCAGAAACAAACTGGTCAGCAGAGCGGCTAGATTTTTATTGCAGCGCTTTATGCTTAACACCGGCATCTTTCAGGCGCTGTAAATAATTTTTCCATTTGGCATCGTAATTAGTGCCAAGCTCATAGAGATAGGTCCAGGAGAACAGGCCGCTGTCGTGGCTATCATCGAAGACCAGCTTAATGGCGTACAGGCCAATCGGTTCAACGGCCGTAATGGCAATATCTTCCTTGCCAACCTGCAGCTTTTCTTCACCGGGACCATGGCCCTGTACTTCTGCCGAGGGAGAATGCACACGCAGAAATTCACAGGTGTACTTAAAGGTTTTGCCATCGTCGAATTCAATTTCGAGAATCCGCGATTTCTGGTGCAGGTTAATATTGGTCGGTCTTGGCATGGCAGCTTCCAAAATGGGCAAATTAAAATAAGGTGCGCATCATAACGTTGATGCGCCGTGTATCCACCTTACAGAATGTAACGGCTTAAGTCTTCGTCCTTCACCAGCTCACCCAGGCAGTTGTCGACATAAGCGGCATCCACCTGCAATGTCTGGCCGTTCAGATCGGCCGCATCAAATGATACTTTCTCTAACAGACGCTCCATAACGGTATGTAAACGTCGGGCACCAATATTCTCGGTGCGCTGGTTTACCTCAAAGGCCACATTGGCGAGCTGGGTAATACCTTCCGGTGTAAATTCAAGTTTAAAGCCTTCCGTAGCAAGCAAGGCGGCGTACTGGGTGGTGAGTGAGGCATCCGGTTCGGTGAGTATGCGTACAAAATCCCTGGCGGTTAAGGCTTCCAGTTCAACACGTATTGGCAACCTGCCCTGCAGCTCGGGAATCAGGTCAGAGGGTTTGGCCAGATGAAAGGCACCGGATGCGATGAACAGTATGTGATCGGTTTTTACCATGCCGTAGCGTGTCGTAACGGTGCAGCCTTCTACCAGTGGCAGCAAATCGCGCTGCACGCCTTCGCGTGACACATCGGCGCCGGAATGTTCGCCACGGCGACAAACCTTATCAATTTCATCAATGAACACTATGCCGTTTTGTTCAGCGTTTTGTACCGCGCGAATTTTCAACTCATCTTCGTTAACCATTTTTGCGGCTTCTTCATCGCAAAGAATTTTTCTGGCTTCAGCAATACGAAACTTGCGGCGTTTGGTGCGGGTGCCGCCCATGTTCTGAAACATGCTTTGTAACTGGTTGGACATTTCTTCCATGCCGGGCGGCGCCATGATTTCAACACCGACGGGTGCGACATTTACCTCGACTTCGATTTCCTTGTCGTCGAGTTGTCCACGACGCAGTTTGTCACGGAATTTTTCGCGGGTAGTGGATTCAATGGATTCCGGTTCACCCAGGGAATTTCGTGGTGGTGGTAACAGGGCATCGAGTATGCGTTCTTCAGCAGCCTCCTCAGCACGGAAACGTACCTTGTCCATTTCCTGTTCGCGAGTTAATTTAACCGACATGTCGATGAGATCGCGAATAATGCTGTCCACTTCGCGGCCAACATAACCCACTTCGGTAAATTTGGTGGCTTCCACTTTTATAAACGGCGCATCGGCGAGTTTGGCCAGGCGGCGTGCAATTTCGGTTTTACCGACACCGGTAGGGCCAATCATTAAAATGTTTTTTGGCGTGATTTCATTGCGCAGCGATTCATCCACCTGTTGCCGGCGCCAGCGGTTACGCAGGGCAATAGCCACAGCACGTTTGGCGGCATCCTGGCCAACAATGTGTTTATCCAGTTCGTGGACGATTTCGCGAGGAGTCATGGACGACATATTAATAAGTGATTTCTTCAAGTGTCAGGTTGCGATTCGTATAGATGCAGATGTCACCGGCAATATTCAAGCTTTTCTCTACAATTTGTCGAGCGGATAAATCCGTGTTATCCACCAGCGCCCGTGCCGCGGCCTGTGCATAAGCACCACCGGAACCAATGGCGAGCAAATCGTCAGCATTGTCGATGACATCACCGGTGCCGGAGATAATCAACGATGCCGTATGGTCGGCGACGATCATCATGGCCTCCAGGCGGCGCAGTGCCCGGTCGGTACGCCAGTCTTTGGCCAGCTCCACGGCGGCACGTTTTAGCTGGCCATTAAATTTTTCCAGTTGACCTTCAAAGCGCTCAAACAGGGTAAAAGCATCGGCGGTAGCCCCGGCAAAACCCACCAGTACCCTGTCGTTGAACAATCGCCGAACCTTGATGGCGTTGCCCTTCATGACGGTATTCCCCAGGCTCACCTGGCCATCACCGCCAATGACGACGGAATTACCGCGGCGTATAGAGAGTATGGTTGTGCCATGCAGGGTGGTTTGCATGAGGGGAGTTCCTTAATTCTTGAGGGGCGTATTGTACATGATGCATGGATTGCAGGTGACACCTGCGCATTAAGCTCCCTCCCCCTTGTGGGGGAGGGTTGGGGAGAGGGGCGCTTTTGATTGTTTACTGATGATTTGCCGTTTGCTGAAAATCCCTTTTTCGCCTGCTGGCGAGTTACTTTCTTTGCTTGTGCAAAGAAGAGTAACCAAAGAAACACACCCCGGTCGCGTTGGCCCTTCGGGCTTCCCTCGCAGCGACGGCTTTGCTTCAAGGCCGTTTTGATTCGCTCATAAGCGCGCGCTACGCGCTATTCCCTGCTCAGTCAAAACTGAAATGGCCTTTATCGCTACGCAATCCTGCTTCGCTGATAAAGACCGGCCCTGCACATCCGTGTGCAGGGCGTTCGCGATATATCGCTCACCCATGGCCATTTCACCCTGAGTT
>JACPVK010000028.1 GCA_016191795.1 Gammaproteobacteria bacterium | reverse complement strand
GCATTCGCACTTCATCGCTGCACATTCCATGCTTCGCTGATGAAGGCCCGCCATGCACATCCGTGCGCATGGCGTTCGCAGCAGTGCTGCTCACCCCTGTGCATCACGCAAATAAGAGCGCAAATGTTTGTATTTATCCTGATGAGAATGGTCGACGGTGATGGTGGCAACTGGTTACCGGGTCAAAAGCGTCAGCCTGAAGGCTGACCCACATCAAAACCGCTCACTTGTGGGTCGGCCTTCAGGCTGACGTTTTTAATCCGAATGGTTTGATGAAATATTCAGGCTAGTCTGATTGTATCGAGCTGAGCAGGCAGCTAATCGTAAAAATAAAAAGCCCGATTAATAACACAAAGCCACCCCAGTGAAATTCAGCAATGTTCATAAAAAAATCGGCAGCAAAATCCTGCATGGCCGACGAGGCACTGGCGCTGATCTTTTCAAAAAAACCGGTATCATTTGATTTGAACAGGCCCTTGATCACAGGCAGCAGCAATGCCAGCCAGACACCAGCCGGCGCAAATTTCATCAGCCGGTGTTGTTGCAGGAACAACAATACCGGTGCTGAGATGGCAAACAGGATAATCAGATAAGATTCCATTCCGGCAATGCGGTGATAAGAGACATTGCCATAAAACGGTAATCGGGTGAGCGGCAGGAAAACACCGGCGATCAGCATGAGTGATGACAGGTAAATGGCAAGGTTGAGTCGATTTCTGGTCATGAGTAAGTTCTGTCTGAAGGTTAATTGAGTTGCGCGGTTGTTAAACGATGTTTCCTTAGTTGGGTGCCGCTTAGCCAGCCTACGCACTTATGATCATAATAAATAGTAAAACAATAGCGCCGATAAAAAACCAGAACCCGAGTGATTTATTGGACTGGATTTCGTTTTCCTTTTGTTCAAGCAATTTAGCCAGGCCAGGTTCATCCAGGTGGCTGCAATGAGGGCATTGTTTCATTTCAATCGGGTCGTAATGCAAGCCACAGCGTTTACACGGCTGTTTCTTCATTTGCTCCTTTAGCAATGCCGCTCTGGCAATCAGGCCGCCTAGATTCATTGTTAGTTTCCTCAAAAGTGCAATCTGAAGTATACGGTGTTAAAGGGCTGTAACGGTTTGCTTTTGTAGGCCGGTCTTCAGACCGACGCTTCTATGCACGTGCTGAGAAAAAGAATCGGCCCCGGATCGAGTCCGGGGCAGGCTCTGAAGGCCGAGCTACAAAAGATGATATATTTTATAAAATTTGTGTACCGATTTATATAGGCAAATACACATCATAACGCGTGTTCTTGCTGGCCACATCAAACGCCGGTTTTATATTACCAATAAATTCGGCACCTTTTGGTCGTTTAACTACCACACGTTTTTTTGCGCAGTGTCTGGCTACTGTCAGCAACTGTTCGGTGTCTTCATCATGGCCGAGTAGTTTTTGCAGGATTTGCATGTTCTTTTTTACCAGTGCGGATTTTTGTTTTTCCGGGTACATAGGGTCGAGATAAATCACATCCGGCTTTTTATCATCGGTTATGGCTGGAATATATTCAACGGCGTTGGTGTTGATGAGTGTAAAACTATTTTTCAGTAACGGTATAAAGGATTCGTCGGTTGCTGCCCGTTGTATGGCATCCCGGATCAGCGCAGCAACAAAAGGTGAGCGTTCAATCATGACTATCGGGCAGCCCAGTGTGGCCAGTACAAACGAATCTTTTCCCAGGCCGGCAGTGGCGTCGAGTACGCTGGGTGTGATGCCGGGTTTTAGACCAATTGCTTTGCCTAATGGCTGATTTTTACCGCCGCCATATTGGCGGCGATGTGCCAGCGCGCCGCTGATAAAATCGACATGGATGGCGACGTTGTGTTCCAGGTCGCGCATTTCCAGATGCGTGGGTGTGACATTTAAAACCAGTTGATTTTGCACGTCGGTGACCGGTAAACAATCCAGCTTCAGTTGTTGTGCCAGATTTTCTGCGAGGCTGCGTTGCTCATCCGTTGCATAAGTGATAGTAAGAATCATGCTAACTGAACAAATATTTTACAACATGGCTGGCGCTGCCAACGCGTGATACACAGGCGCAATAATTACGAGCGAAGGTTGGCAGCTCAATGTCGAACATTTTCCAGCGCTGCACATCCTGGCCGTTGACCTGTTCCAGCAAGGCGGCGGGTTCGGGTGGCACGGTGACAGTGAACTGGCCGGGTGCCAGGTGCAAACCCTGGCCGGTGACTTTCATGTGTGCTTCCTTGCGCGTCCAGACTTCCATGAAGGCGCGTTGTTGTAACACATCCGGCAGCGACAGAATTTTTTTCTGCTCCGATTCGGTGTAAAAACGCTGCATGATTTTTTGCCAGTCGTTTTTTCGCTCTATGCATTCCACATCTATACCAATATCCTGATGGGCAACCGCCAGCATGGCAATATCCTGCGAGTGGCTGAGATTGAAGTGCAAACTGGAATGATGAATCATGAACGGTTTGCCATGTTCGCCGGTATCAAATTGCAGGGCATCTGCGTGCTGGTGTGTATACATGGCCAGTACGGTGCGCATAAAACCGTGCGCCGCAATAAAACGTTTACGGTGCATGAAATGCACAAAACGTTCACTACGTTCTTTTTCGTCAACATCCAGCAATGGGTAAAAACGTTTAATCGCAGGCGGTGTGGTATTTAACGGAAACAACCAGACATGAATGTCATCGACATTCAGGGGTTTAAGATTTGACGCGGCCAGCCAGTCTTTCATGATACGTGCTGACGATGAACCAGATAATACATGGTAGGCACCATTAATAATGAAATCACCATGGCGAACAACATACCAAATACGGTGACGGCTGCCATGGGCTGCAACATTTCCGAGCCTTCGCCCAGTCCCAGTGCCAGCGGTAACATGCCGACAACGGTGGTGAGTGTGGTCATGAGTATGGGTCGCAAACGCAAGCCGGCAGCAGTGATAATGGCCTGCAGTAGCGTGTTGCCCTGTTCGCGTTGTATCTCCACCTGTTCCAGCAAAATAATCGAGTTGTTAACCACAATGCCGGTGAGCAAAATCATGCCGATTTTAGCCGGCATGGAAAACTCGCCGTTCAATACCAGCAACACACTTACTGCCACGCCAATAATGGAAAACAGTGCGCCGATAATAATAATAAGCGGATTGCTGAAGGATTCATATTGTACCGCCATCACCACCATGACCAGAAACAGGGCGAGTGCCAGCAAAATCGTGCCCATCTGTTTGCCTTCGCGCAGATTTGCCAAACCACCTGCATCGTAGAGATTGTAACCATCGGGTAAGGTCAGATCCGTCAGCCGGCTGTTCACTTCACTCATGGCTTCGTTCAGCGTGGCGCCCGGAGCGAGGGTGGCGGCAATTTCCACCAGGCGTCGCTGGCTATCACGGTAAATACTCGCTGGTG
>JACPVK010000441.1 GCA_016191795.1 Gammaproteobacteria bacterium | reverse complement strand
CGCGATACGCAGTGGTAGTAGGGTGTTGAAGCCAGGGATACCTGGCTGTATCGAGGTCTGGGCATGGCAATGTCCTTATCATGATGAAAGCCAAACGATAGTTGTTGTGGTTTTTAGATGTCAAATATATGTTGGGTGTCCAGTTAAACTTGGTTAAACTTTGGGTGTCCAGTTAAACTTGCAGTTAAACTAAAAGGACACCCACATTAAGAAAACCATCTATCTCCATTGATGGG
Source organism: Gammaproteobacteria bacterium (assembly GCA_016191795.1). Taxonomy (GTDB): domain Bacteria; phylum Pseudomonadota; class Gammaproteobacteria; order SZUA-229; family SZUA-229; genus JACPVK01. The sequence continues at coordinate 4,509 of JACPVK010000441.1, read as the reverse complement.
TTGGTGGCAGCAAGCGCTGTCATGGGAGTAGACCGGATAAACGCGTCATTCCTGACATTTTGTTTTAGGATTCCGATTGTAGCTACGCCTTCAGGCGCACAAAATAAGCGGCTGGAACGGTAAACTTACCGTCACAGGTATGTGCACGAAGGCGCACCTGCTCCTTAACTGGTGACAAAATGACCACCCCCTGTCAACCGACCACCCATTCATGCGTTAATCAACACAATGATCAACAACAAACCCATGGCTAAAGATCAGCAGGTGGCACTTAACCGGTTTTTGGCCAGTGTTGAACGGCGTGCCTTTCGCATGGCACAAATTGCCACTGGCAATACCGATGACGCGATGGATATAGTGCAGGACGCCATGATGACGCTGGTACGCAAGTACAGCGACAAACCCGAAGCCGAATGGGGCGCCCTGTTTCATACTGTTCTGCAAAGCCGGATACGAGACTGGTACCGGCGCAGTTCAGTACGCAACCGATTGCGAAGCTGGCTGCATGGAGATGATGATGACGACACGGACCCCATGGATGAATTACCGGATCAGCATGGCAAAAATCCGGAGCAAAGATTGCGACTGGATGATGCGGCCGAGGCACTGAATACGGCGCTGCATGCACTGCCATTACGCCAGCAACAGGCTTTTTTGTTGCGTAACTGGGAAGGACTGGATATTGCACAAACAGCGCAAGCCATGGGATGCACGGAAGGCACAGTTAAAACACATTATTCACGCGCAGTGCACGCATTGCGCGACATACTGGAGGATCATTGGCAATGATTCGTAACAAACTAGACGAAGAACAGTTTTTGCAAAAAGTGCGCAAGCAACTCGATGAGTCGGCTGACTCACTGGATGCAGCCACCCTGTCGCGATTAAATCAGGCGCGCCAGAGGGCACTGACACAACGCGCACCACGCAACTGGAACCTGTGGCTGCCAGCCGCTGCCATGGCTACCGTGGTCGCTGCCTTAATTGGCGGCAATCTGCTACTGCAACAACCTGACACTGAAAATCATGCACAGCAGTTTGCATTTGAGGATGTCGAATTGCTGACCTCGGATGCCGATATCGATTTGCTGCTGGACATGGATATGCTGGAAGTGATGGCTGACGATGCAAGTTAACCGAATTTTTTTAGCCGCCTTGCTGGCAACGCTACCGGTTATGGCAGACGAACAACCGGATGCCGACCTGCTGGAGTTTCTTGGCGGCGAAACCATTGAAGTGGAAGGCGAGTGGGTTGATCCGCTGGCACTTAACATTGAAGACGACAGTGCCAACACAGCACAGACTACAACGAGGTAAACACGATGAGAAAAATACTCTCCACCGTCATTTTTTTCTTAGCCATAACCGGCAGCCAGTTTGCACTGGCCGAGGCCATTGACTGGAACACGCTGACACCGGCGCAGCAAAACGTATTGCAGCCATTCCAGCAGCAATGGAACCAGTTGCCTGAACAAAAGCAGCTGCGCCTGAGCAGAGGCGCCGAACGCTGGGCCACCATGACACCCGAACAACGACAAAATGCCAAACAGCGTTTTCAGCGCTGGCGCCAGCTGCCACCCGATCAACGTGAGCTATTGCGCGCACGTTTTGAAAAATTTAAAAGCATGACACCGGAACAACGCGCCGCTTTACGCAAAAAACACCAGTGGTATCGCAACCTGCCGCCGGAACAACGCGCCAAGCTGAAACAGCAATGGGATGACGCCACACCGGAAGAACGCGAAGAAATGCGCGAACGCATGCGCAACATGACACCGCAACAACGTCAGCAAATGCGGCAGCAGTGGATGCAAAAACGGGTGCATTAATTATTTTCAGACAGACCAGTATTTTAGATAAATTATTTTTTGACCCAGAGACGCGGAGGCACAGAGATTTTTCCAGGATGAAATGTTTTTATTCTCTGCGTCTCTGTGCCTCAGCGTCAAAATCTTTTGAATAATTAAAAAAGGATATCAGGTATTCATTACTGAATTCACAACAAGCCACGCTCCGCAAACGACACCACGTCATCCCCCACCACAAAATGATCCAGCACACGTACATCTATGAGTGCCAGCGCATCCTGTAATCGCCGTGTGATGTTCTGGTCAGCCTGGGATGGTTCGGCCACGCCGGAAGGATGATTGTGGGCAAAAATAACCGCGGCAGCGTTGTGTAACAAGGATTGCTTGACCACTTCGCGTGGATACACCGAAGCGCCATCTATGGTGCCGCGAAATAATTCTTCAAAACAAATTACCCGATGACGTTGATCAAGAAATAATACGGCAAATACTTCGTGGGAATAATCGCGCAATTTCTGGCTCAAAAACTGGCGTGTGATTTGCGGGCTGGTAAGTGGTTCGCCGCGCTGCAAGGATTCGCCCAGATAACGCCGCGCCATTTCCAGTACCGCCTGCAACTGAGCGTATTTCGCCGAACCCAAACCAAGATGTTTACAAAAAGTTTTCTGATCAGCCTTCAACATATTTCGCAAATTACCAAACGCGCTGATAAGTTCCGCCGCCAGATCCACGGCCGACTTTCCCCGTACACCGGTGCGCAGGAATATCGCCAGCAACTCTGCATCACTTAATACGCCGCTGCCCCTGGCCAGCAGTTTTTCTCTGGGCCGGTTTTCTACCGGCCAGTCGGTGATTGCCATTGAGACCTCCTTGTTAAGCTGCTGGCAGTCTAGTCATCAGCCACCTGTTCATCTGTCAGTCATTTACCTAATTTTTTGTAGGAGTGGGCCATGCCCGCGACATCTCCACCCTGAGAAAAAACTTCAGGAAAAAGCGAGAGGTGTCTAACCACCCCCCTTCTAAGACTGCCACGAGCTTTTAGTCGTGGTCGCGGGTATGGCCCGCTCCTACATTCAGACGAATCGGGTAGAATGCCGCCATGAGCTCACTCACCAATAAACACATCATCCTCGGAGTCACCGGTGGTATCGCCGCCTACAAGGCCGCCGATCTGGTTCGTCGCCTGCGCGATGCCGGGGCCGAGGTGCGAGTGGTGATGACTCGCGCCGCCACCGAATTTGTTGGCGCACTCACCTTTCAGGCCTTATCCGGCCACAAAGTGCATCTTGATTTACTGGACGCCGACGCTGAAGCGGCCATGAGCCATATTGAACTGGCTCGCTGGGCCGATGCCGTGCTGATTGCACCGGCCACCGCCAATACCCTGGCAAAAATTACCCAGGGTCTGGCAGATGATCTGTTAAGCACATTGTGCCTGGCTACCAAAGCACCTTTATGCCTGGCACCTTCCATGAACCATGTCATGTGGAGCGATGCTCACACCCAGGCAAACATCAAACTCCTTCAACAGGGCGGCATAAAAATATTTGGCCCGACCAGCGGTTCTCAAGCCTGTGGAGAAACCGGTGAAGGGCGGATGCTGGAACCCTTGCAACTGGTTGAACAACTCGCGCAAATTTTTTCCACCGGAAGCTTGCAAGGATGCAGGCTACTGATCACCGCAGGCCCCACATTTGAAGCCATCGATCCGGTGCGGTTTATTGGTAATCGCAGCTCTGGAAAAATGGGTTATGCACTGGCTCAGGCCGCCGCCGAGGCAGGCGCACAAGTCACCCTGGTCAGCGGGCCGGTTGCACTGGCCACACCGGATCGGGTTACGCGCATTAATGTGGAATCGGCAGCACAAATGCATCAAGCCGTTATGCAACACATTGCCTCACAGAATATCTTTATTGCCTGTGCAGCAGTAGCCGATTACCGGCCCGCACAAAGCCAGCCGCAAAAAATAAAAAAAACCGCAGACAAGCTGCAAATTGATCTGGTTAAAAACCCGGACATTCTGGGTGAAGTAGCGTCCATGTCACAGCCACCGTTCTGCATTGGCTTTGCCGCCGAAACCGAAAACCTGCGTCAGCATGCACAACAAAAACTGGCTACCAAAAAACTTCACATGATTGCCGCCAATGATGTATCGAGCCAGGACAGCGGTTTCAACTCCGAATTTAATGCCCTGCATATATTCTGGCCGGACGGTGACGTACAGCTCGAAAAAGCCAGCAAACCGCAAATCGCACGGCAAATGATTTCACTCGTTGCACAACACTATTCACAAAATCAGACACAGAAGAAAATACATGAAAAAAATTCAACTCAAGATTCTTGATAAACGCATCGGCACCCAGATTCCGTTACCGGAACATGCCACCACGGGTTCTGCCGGCATGGATTTACGCGCCTGCATCGATCAAACCCTCACCCTCAAACCCGGCGATACACAATTAATTCCAACCGGCATCGCCATGCATATCAGTGATCCCGGATTATGCGCAACTATTTTGCCGCGCTCGGGCCTGGGCCATAAGCACGGCATTGTGCTGGGTAATCTTGTTGGTCTGATTGATTCTGATTATCAGGGCCAGCTATTTGTATCCTGCTGGAATCGCGGCAAAGACAGCTTCAAAATCGAGCCTGGTGACCGCATAGCTCAGCTGGTATTTTTACCCGTGGTACGGGTTGACTG
>JACPVK010000459.1 GCA_016191795.1 Gammaproteobacteria bacterium | reverse complement strand
CTCGCCAGACAACTGGATGTCACACCCTAAACCCAACCATCCGGATACTCGACATGCGCCACTATTCTCCGCTGGATAAATTCATCAACCAGGCAGACTATGCCCTGCGAACAGTGATTGGCTCACCACGCATCACAGAACGCACCAATCCAGCGGCTCATACAGAAGAATGCACACTAACGGAACAGGAAAGACGCCACACCAGTGGCCTGATGCGCGTAAATCACGCAGGCGAAGTCTCGGCGCAGGCGCTCTATCAGGGACAAGCTCTAACAGCACGACTGGACAGTGTGCGTGACAGCCTGGAACGCGCCGCTCTGGAGGAAAATGATCATCTTGCCTGGACCGAGCAGCGCCTGAAAGAATTGCAATCTCACAAGAGTTTGCTCAATCCACTCTGGTACTGTGGTTCATTTGCAATTGGCGCGCTGGCAGGTGCTATTGGCGACAAATGGAGTCTGGGGTTTGTGGCTGAAACAGAATTCCAGGTAATGCGGCATCTGGACCTGCACATGCAACAACTTCCGACACAGGATAGGCGCAGCATGACAATACTCAAACAAATGAAAGAAGATGAATCCCATCACGCAACGTTAGCAATAAAAAGCGGTGGTGCCGCCTTACCCTGGCCAGTGAAAAAACTGATGACAGCCATGTCTAAAGTCATGACGACCAGCGCTTATTATCTTTAGTTCGGAAATAAAAAAAGAGGGTTAATACCCTCTTTTTTACAACTTACCGAATCCTGGAATCAACTGGCGTGCTTGGCGCGCTCACTCATACTGCGTTCGTTAATCAGCACCCCCAGCTTCTCAAACAACTCATCCTTGTTAACCGGTTTGTGCATGAAATCACGGGCGCCGAGCTTTAAACCCCATGCCTTGTCGGACTCCTGATTGGAACCACTTATAATGATAATTGGAATATGCGCCGTGTCTTCATGACGTGTCAGATATCTTGTTGCCTGAAAACCGTTGATTTCAGGCATAACTATATCCATCAGAATGACATCCGGCCGCTTGTGGCGAGCCATCAATATACCCTGTTTACCATTTTCTGCCGTGAGAGTCAGAATACCAGCTGCATTAAGCATTTTTTCCATGGCATAAAGCTGGGTGCGTGAATCATCAACGAGTAGCACTGTCAGCCCCTTGAATGCAACCGAATCAGAAATTTTTGACAAGCCAGATCCCGCAGAACCGTCGGACGCAGCCGCTGCTTTCTGGCGGCTAAAAAAACTCATGGACAAGATATTTTTCATTAATTAATAACCATCAAGGAAATTGATTTGGAGCCACAAATAAATCTAAGTGCTTACGGCCAGAATCTATACGCATTTATTAATCTGATCTACTACACAGGTCACACTAATGACTATGCGTCCGGAAAACGAATGGTGATAACCGGACGATTATGCTTATCCCGGTGAGCAGTCAGATTCAATGTTACCGGTTCTGGCTGGCGCCTGCCCGCTACCGCCTCGTTAGGCACCCGATAAACTCGAAAATCATACTGCAGATCTTCACTACGACCATGCAAGGCACTGGCTGCCATAAACAAAACGTGCCGCAGGCGTTGCAATACAGTTAATTCGTCGAAGGATTTTTCTTCGGCTGCGCTCAAGTCTACGCAGTCTTTCCAGACTTCTGTCGTCATATAAACAGGCCGCCTGAAATTAAATAGACGCGCCGTACTGGTGACATCCCTGAGGTCGGGATTCTCGGCGGTTACAAATTGGCAATCATCATCAGAGTGCATTGCAGATACTGTGTTGGTTCTATTCATCCGGGTGCTTGATAGTAATAACAGGCTGATTACCTGAATCATGTGCGGCCACCAACATCAGGGTGGTTGCCTCAGGATAACGCGACTGTTTGTGGTTAGGTACACGGTGAATTCGAAACTCACACTCCAGATCTTTTACACGTCCGTGCAGTGCACTGGAAGCCATGAATAAAACATGTCTTAGACGCTGTAATACAGCCAGCTCATCCATCTGGCCAACATGCTCTGCCATCTCAACACAATCCTGCCAAACGGCATCTGTCATGAATACTGGACGACTAAAATTAAACAAGCGTGCAGTACTGCTGACATCTCGCAAAGATTGTTTTGCTAAAGCCTGCTGGATATTTTGCATAGATCGATCCACCAACTCGTATTCGAAAAAGAGTGTAATAGCTATAAGTTCAACCCAATGTTAATCAGGTCACAGAATTCCCCCTGCCAGCCAGTTTCAGATATTTCAAGCATTTAGCTTATCACAGGGCACCAGGTTACATGTCTATTCTAGCAAAGGCTTATTTAGTCAATACATAGGTGTAATTCCCGGTTTAACGATGACCAGGTTGTATATCTGACAAATGGTTGGAAATTTTCACCCGTATGGGGGAGCTTCTTGCGGATCGGTTATCAACTCGATTTCCTCGTGCACGCTCATGCTTGTCAGCAAGGCATGTAACACCTCATCCAGAAAAGGCTCCGTAACGCGAGCAGCGAGCCGGTTGTAATCAACATTCTCTATCCAGCCAAATATTGAAATGCGTAATTGTTCGCGGCTACGTACGTAGTTAGCAACATCGAATACCAAACGACGGTATTGTTGAAGTGACGGTGACACACCAAGCTGTTCCAGTAATTTATTCAAGGCATTCAGCCAGACAACACTGCCCTCATCCAGGCCCACATCAGCCAGCATCGGGAATCCGCTTTCCTGTGTATTGGCTCCCACACGAATTTTGAAGCTGTGTTGCTGTAGTGAATGGTAAATAGGCTCATCAGAAATCATATGTATTTGCAGATTGGATACATTGGCGAAAAAACGTACGTCGCTATACGACCAGACATTACTCTTGATAAATTCGTACAACCTGATGTGCTCACGAAATGGCGCCTTATGCATCTGATCAATGATCAACACCGTCTTTTCAGCTTCGCTAAGCGCACATGCTTCGGTCATGATGCGATCAAAACCGGATGTCGGCGGCTCTGCCACCACCTCTTCACCTGCCTGAACCCTGACAAATTGCGGCTTTTGAGGCTCGGCACCAAACTCAAAATACAACACATGATTCGCTTCTAGCGCCTGCGCCAGCGCATGCGAAAAAGCCGTGCGTCGTCGCCCGGCATCCCCTTCAATATTCAGGCAACGCACATGCAGGGTGGGATTTGTGAGATAACATTGCACGGCATAGTCATGATTCTCCTGTGAGTCATAACCAAATTCGGCGAGTTTTTCTTTGAGTGCTAACATCGGATCAGCCATGATGATTAATATCTTCCATTATATCCACTCAACAGCAATTCGCTCATGACCGACCAGAATGATCTCGATTTTTTAATTCGCGGGCACACACCCATCATTGCCATTGAATCGTTTGAGGAACGCCAGGCACTCGATCATCTACTGAGGATTGCGGTTAAATCTACACTGCCCCTGTTCCAGTGGACGGCCACTGATGGCCTGCATCGTATCGATATCGACCTGGGCGCCCAGAAGCACATCGCGGCTGCGCAGGATGTGCTGCGCCATATCAAATCTTCCGGTTTACAGGGGCTTTACGCCCTGCTGGATTTTGATCCCTGGCTAAATGACCCGGTCAATATACGTCTGCTAAAAGAAATCGCCATGCAGTTTGATGGTAATCACGGCAAACTGATCCTGATCAGTCATCACTCGCAATTACCAGACAGCTTGTCTCGCCTGTCGGTGCTCTACAGGTTGCGCCTGCCGAACACTTCAGAGCTCGAACAGCTGATAAAAACTGAAGCCCAGGCCTGGCAGCAACAAACCGGACAAAAAGTGCGCACCGACCGCCCCACGCTCGACCGCATGATCAAAAATTTATCCGGATTAAGCCTCAGCGACGCCAAACGCCTGATACGAAACGCCATTATTAACGACGGTGCCATTACCGAATCTGACCTGCCGGAAGTCATGCAGGCCAAATACCGTTTGCTCAACCGTGACAGCACCTTGTCGTTTGAATACGACACGCAACAATTCTCGGATGTAGGCGGCATGGAAAAGTTGAAAAACTGGCTACTCCAAAGACAAACTGCCTTTGCTGGCGATGCTGGCAATCACCGTCTTGATCGTCCAAAAGGTATTTTATTGCTGGGTGTCCAGGGTTGTGGCAAAAGCCTGGCTGCCAAGGCGGTGCCGGGTATCTGGGGAGTGCCGTTATTGCGGCTCGATTTCGGCCAGCTTTACAACAAGTATATTGGTGAAACAGAACGTAATTTGCGACAGGCGCTGCACACCGCAGAAGTCATGGCACCGTGTGTGTTATGGATCGATGAACTGGAAAAAGGCATAGCTTCCGGTGATGAGGACGAGGGTACATCACGCCGCATGCTGGGCACCTTGCTCACCTGGATGGCTGAAAACACGCACCCGGTTTTTATAGTTGCCACAGCCAACCAGATCGATATATTGCCGCCAGAATTGATTCGCAAAGGCCGACTGGACGAAATATTTTTTGTAGACCTGCCCGGTGATGCGATACGCACACAGATTTTTCATATTCATCTGGCCAGACGCGGCATTCCTTTCAACACGCTGGACATGCCCGCTTTGACAAAGGCCAGTGCCGGATTTTCAGGCGCCGAAATTGAGCAGGTTATCGTCGCCATAACCTACCATCACCACCACACCAGAAAAGCCATCGATACCCAAATGCTACTCGATGAAATCAGCCGTACCCGACCTCTATCAGTGGTCATGGCCGAGGACATCGCAAGCCTGCGGTTATGGGCGAGGGAACGAACTGTTTCGGTAGATTAACCGGGAAATCGCACGCGACTAAAAACGATTGGTAAGGGTATAACGGCGCCGAATATCGCGTAACACAATAAACAGCCAGGGCCAGATTAACGCACCGGTAACACTCGGCAATAAATACAGGGTGATATTTTCCGGCGCCTGCCCCACCAGGCCACTCACCCATAAAGTAAGTAATAACTTGGCCAGCAGTAACACAAAAATCACCAGTGCCTGCTGTATCAGGGAGGCTACTCGAATACGCAAATAGGTCATTTGTACAAGCCAGATCACCAGCACCAGTCCCAGTGCATGCTGGCCAAGAATGGTACCCTGTGCCACATCCAGCAGTAGCCCGAATATCCAGGCCATCAACAGACCCACAAATTCCGGCATCGCCATCGCCCAGTAAATCATAAACAGGGTGACCCAGTCTGGCCGGAAGGCATGCGCCCATTCCGGTAACGGCAGCAACACCAGCATGAGTGAAAACAGCATCGTGGGTACGACCACGCGATAACATCTACTTGCCTGCATTGGCGGGTCCCTGTGTCGGTGAAATTTCTGTGTTCATGATGGCGGCCTCTTCACGCCATACCAGCAATACCTCGCGACTGCGGTCAAGATGCGCTACCGGCTCCGCAATAACACGGGCGAACGTTTCACCCACAGGCCTGTCGATTTCCACAATCCGTCCCACCGGGTAATTGGCCGGGAAACGACCACCCAGACCCGAGGTAACCAGCAAATCACCCGGCTCGATATCGGCATTGTGAGGAATATGGCGCAATTCGAGCTGACCACCACATCCCAGCCCAAAGGCGGTGGTGCGCAATTCGTTGCGATTGATCTGTACCGGAATGGCGTGATTGGGGTCAGATATGAGCATGGCCGTGGCAGAAGAATCCGCCACATGTATCACCTGCCCCATCACACCCCAGGCATCAATAACCGGCTGCCCAATGTACACACCCTGGTTAGAGCCCTTATTGATGACCACCTGCTGCCGATTAGGATCCAGGTCGATAACCAGCAGCTCCGCCACCAGCATACGCTCGCCAACTTTGGGCTGGGCACCGAGCATTTCACGCAAACGATCATTCTCGCGTTCCAGCACACTGATTTTTTGCAAACTCACCTGGGCGCGTAATTGCTGTTCCTTGAGTCGCGCATTTTCCTCCAGCAAAAACTGCTGTGATGACAGCCCCTGATCAGCCCAGCGAAAAAAATCGATTGGCAAATTAATGGTGTAACGCAAAGGATAAATAATGTAGGACTCAAGCACGCCGCGCATGGACTCGAGATGTTGCCAGCGATGATCGGCCACCATCACCACCACAGACGCCGCCAGCAACACAATGGCGCGAAAGGTGACAGAAGGACCTGGCAAAAATAACGGCTGCATAACGTCTCAAATATTCACACAGTGAAAACACATAGATTAATCAAGGTGATGTTACCTGAAGACACTATGATTTCTCAGTGCCGATTACTCAACGGCAAGAAAATCTCCGCCATGCTCGTCAATCAGTTCCAGTACCCGGCCACCACCACGCGCCGTCCCGCCCAGAGCAGGTTGG
>JACPVK010000458.1 GCA_016191795.1 Gammaproteobacteria bacterium | reverse complement strand
TGTTGCCGGGCCGATGGCTCCAATACGCCGATCCGCGACTGGCTCCATTACGGCGATCACGTCTTGGCTCCAATACGCCGGTCAGCGGGTGGCGCCTATACGCCGATCATCAAGTGGCTCCAATATGCCGGTCGGTGACAGACGGGCAAGCCGCCTGGCAATGGGCCTACACCCCGTACGGGGACGAGGCACCCACGCTGGGGGCAAAACGGTTCACCAACGAAACCACCAACCCCACGACGGGCAGCACCAACATCGCACCCGTGCGCTTCAACCTGCGCTACCCTGGGCAGTACTTTGACGAAGAGAGCGGGTTGCATTACAACTGGCACCGGAACTTCGATCCGAAGACGGGGCGCTATACGCAGACCGACCCGATTGGGTTGGATGGGGGATTCAACAGATTTAGCTATGTGGGGGGGAATCCGCTCAGCTACGTTGATCCCTGGGGTTTAGTTGAATGGCAAGGCCTTGATGTCATAACAAATCATCTAGAAAGGCTTGCGCGCGCCCAAGGAGATGACTTCTGGCGTGATGACTGGTACAACGCTGAGCGTGCTATGTTAGGTCGCCTTCGCGCAGGAAAGGATTCCCCATGGGATTTAGGTTTCTATCACCATGAGAAATCCGAGGCAGAGATATGCCGCCCTTATCTTGGAATGTCAAATAAGGAATATCTTGAAAGACAAGAGAAGGCACACAGAGAAACAGAAAGAAATCAGCAGGATACCTGGAGGCAGCGTTATCACCCCGATGTCATAAGTAGATATCCAGAATTGTTTAGATAAAATGAGCTTCGCACACATACGCTTAAAAAAAATAAGCGAGGATAGAGATAATATCACCTATGCCGCACTTTCTCCTGATTTCAATGATCTCAGTGAATGGCAGGAGGTTGCAAGAGTGGCTATTGACAGAGCAGGAGGTACGCATGAGTTCTTGCCAATCAACGCATGGGCCCATCTAAAGGTAGTCCCACCATACGTCTATGGATTAAACGAGGATGAAAGGCGGAAGATCCTCTCTTCTGAGTTTATTGATTATCGCTGTGGTGCGTGGACAGGTCGAATTTGGTCTTTGATATATCGGATGCAGGCGTCAAATAGTTTCCCGGAAATTTGCCCATAGTGCGTATTATGAGCCACAAAAAATATTTGCGAAACGAGCCTATTACCCCTGCCAACCACTGAGGCTGTGAGGGTTTGGGTCAGTCCAGCGAACTAAAGCCCACGGCATGTGTTGTTACTTACTCGCTCCAAAATTAATAGCTGCCTGCGCAGTTCTTACGCCAGAGCCCAATTTCGCTTCAAGTTAAGACGCATCCCCTGCGCGCTGGACTACACCCAGCGCGATGCCCAAGGCAACCCCACCCAGGAGGCCAGCCCCAACGTTTGTTGGGGGATACAGTTGTGAGGATTACACACGACTGAAGAAGCCGGAGTGGGAAAAAGCCGTGTTGAGAAGAGGAGACTGCAAATGCAAATGAGGCAACGCCATCATGGGTAAATCGGGCTCCATCGCAAACATGGTGTGGTTGCTTGCACCGCTGGTGCTTGGGATACCTGTCGGATATATCGTGTTCTTGATGAAGTACCACCCCGCAGATCTCCTTCCCGTGATTGGGTTTGCATGCGGTCTCGGCTTCGTTATGTTGGTGTTATCGAAGGTTTCGGCAATGCGAGCGGGGAAACTTGTGACATGGGGCACGCGCGAGATGAAGCCTTGGGATCGGTTTTGCTATCGAATTGGTTATTTATTGATAGTCCTGGGAGTCGTGCTGTTGCTTGCGATGTTTGTGCGGCTGTAGAGCATTTGCCTATGTGGGGGGAATCCGTTGGGAGATACTGATCCGGAGGGATTGGCAAACGGTGGAGGGCGGCCAGATTCATGGTGGCGTCCATGTAATAGTGGTCAAGTAGCACAATGCAAGGCATCATGTGCACAGCATGGAAAAGAGTATGAAAGCTGCGCTGTGCGTTGGATGGGCTGGAAAGGTATTAAGGATGGACGCCCCACTTCAGAAGCAGGGACTCCATCAAGCGGTGGTCTTAGTTGCAGTTGCAAGGATCAAAATGAAGAGCCCACCTGCGGAGAAAAATGTCGTCGTGTTTTGAAAGCCGTAAAAGATGCAGTAACGGGTGCAATAATTTTTACTTTTGTAATGGTTTGTGCCACTTCTTGAATATCCGCTGTGTAGATGGCATTATCAAATGCATCCAATTAATATGCTGCATTCAGTAGCAGAAAATGGAATTTCGAAATATCGGAAATAAGAGGGCAAATTTATGTCGAATTCGCTTGAAAAGAAAATTTTAGAATTATATCCCGGGCAGCCAGTGTTCTTGCTTGGTTATCATGATCGAGAGATGAGACTTCCTTTTTTTGAGGCGTATGTTTATTTGGGAGGCGTTCAAAATCAGGAGGACGAATTGTCATCTTGGTTTTTTCAGCGAGCTGAAGCGTTTCTGAAAAATCCAATTGTTAACTTCCAGAAAAATCATTCTGACGACCTGCTGGTGGTCGACCGTGATGGACTTTGTACTTTTGTGGATTGGGAGGGGCTTGTTGCGGAGCTGAGTGAGAGAAAAACGATCTATGAAACCGGATCTTTTCCTTGTCGCACTCACAAAACCTGAGGTGCCAGGCACTCCCAAATTAATAGCTACCAACGCTTGCCCATCAAGCGCCAGAGCCCAATTTCGCTTCAAATCTCGACGCATTCCCTGCGCGCAGGGCCGCACCCAGCGCGACGCCCAAGGTGCCATCGGCTACCTGG
>JACPVK010000452.1 GCA_016191795.1 Gammaproteobacteria bacterium | reverse complement strand
TTCCATCAGGCTTTCCTTGGCCTTTTGATTTTTACTTGGAGTCATCATGACTTCATTTGTTTTGATTTGTTTATCCTGTGCTTCAATCTCTTTAGCCAGGTCTTCCAGTTCTTTTTGGGGCGCAGCAAAACGTAATTGTAATTTATCGTTAATACCTGTTAATTTTGAATATTCACTAAACAGTCGCGACACATCTATCACTCCCACTTTCAACTCTGCTGCCATACTGGTGACAGGCATTAATAGTGCGATCAGTAATAAATATTTTTTCATAATAATTTCCTCTAGAAAAATGAACCAATACTAAACTGGAAGCCTTCGGTACTGTCTCCATCCTGAATTTCAATGGGTCGCGCCCAACTGAAACGTAATGGACCGATAGGTGCCAGCCAGATGAATGAAACACCAATTGAGCTGCGCAACTCTTCCTTGTCAAACCCGCCTTCCTCATTGTTACCAGGATCTTGCAAAAAGACATTGCCTATATCGTAAAACAGGCTCCAGCGTACAGATCGTGGTGGTTTTTCCATGAAAGGCTGCGGGAACACCAACTCGGCTCCGGCTACCGTACGTATATCACCGCCTCTTGGGTCCAGAGATATTGTATCTATCGGGCCCAGTGAATTGTTCTTGAAACCACGAACCGTACGTAACCCACCTGCAAAAAAGCGTTCAAATAACGGCAAACTCTCGGTATCTCCATAACCATCACCATAAGCCAGATCCGTCTTGAGCAGGAATGATGTCTCATCAAAAATTTCAAAGTGGAACTGGGTTCTATAAGTTAATTTATAGTATTCCAGATCACTGCCGGGTGCTGTCATATCCAGTACTAAAGTTTGCTGACTGCCTTTGGTGGCAAATACGGTACGGTTGCGGGTATCGTGGGTAAAACTGGCAGTCAGGGTTAATGCATCAAACACCGCCTGAGTGTTCAATGAGGATGAATCAGGGTCTTCACCATACTCCGCTAACAGAGCGAGCACATCCGCTGATGCGGACGTGGCCGGCCCGCGAATAATTTCTGTACGTTCAACACCAAAACCCAGGCGGATACTATCGTATTCAGATAATGGCACACCATAATTCACGCTTGCGCCAATCGAGTTCGATAGAAAATTATTGATATCTTCTTCAGCCGCATCACGCTGGCGATAGGTAAAATTAAAAGATCGGCTTATTCCATCTATTGTGTAATAAGGGTCGGTAAATGAAACGTTATATACCGTATTGGCCTGATCGTTATTAAAGTTAATACCCAATTGTTGTCCGGTCCCAAACAGATTTTCCATTTGCAAACCCATATTGAATACAAATCCCTGGTTCTGCGAATAACCGGCACCGATATTAAAACTGCCTGAAAGACGTTCACTGATATTAATGGTTAGATCAACCATATCATCTGTTCCAGGAACCGGCTCTTTATCCACATTCACCTCTTCAATGAATGCCAGACGTTGCAAACGCACCTTGGAGCGTTCCAGTTTGCTATTGGATAATTCCGAACCTTCCATCAAACGCATTTCGCGTCGCAGTACTTCATCATTGGTTTTGTAGTTGCCAGTGAAATTAATACGGCGCACATAGACTTTTTTGCCTGGATCGACGAAATAAGTTAGCGTGACCTCTTTGCTTTTTTCATTAATATCCGGAATCACCCTGACTTTGGCAAACGCATAACCTTCATTGCCCAGGCGCTGGGTTATCAGATCTTTTCCTTCAGTCATAGTTTGGCGTGAAAATAACTCACCCGGTTTCAATAACAATAATGCACGTAATTCTTTTTCCGGCACTTTTAATTCACCGGCAAGCTTGGTTTCCTTGATCTTGTATTGATCACCTTCCGTTACATTAACCGTGATATATATATCTTTTTTATCCGGGGTGATCGTAACCTGGGTCGAGTTAATAGCAAAACGGATGTAGCCACGATCCTGATAATAGGAATTAATGGTTTCCAGATCGGCGGCAAGCTTAGGTTTGGAATATTCATCTGAACTGGAGAATATCTCCCAGAAATCCGGCACTGCCAGTTGTAGCTCGCCAAGTAAGCGAGCGTCATCAAAAATCGTATTACCAACGATGTTAATTTCCCGGATCTGCGCAACCACGCCTTCCGAAATATCAATTTCGATACGTACCCGGTTTTGTTCCAGCTCGGTTACCCTGGTATCAATACGTACAGCATATTTACCCTGAGCAAAATAGGCTTGCTGTTTCAGGCCTTGTTCAATCTTGTCAAGAGCCGATGGATCAAATACACGACCCTTGATAATGCCAATGTCGGTCAGAATTTTTTGCAGTTGCTCGTCATCGATGTCGTTATTACCATCAAATTTCACCTCGGCAATCGCCGGACGCTCAAGCACTTTAACAACCAGTACGTTGCCATCCCGGTACAGGTTCACATCCTTGAAAAACCCTGTTTTATAGAGTTCTTTCAGCGCATAGGCAATTTGATTATCATCTACCGTATCACCATTATGTATGGGCAGGTAATTCAGCAGTGTGCCATCCGGTATACGCTCCAGTCCTTCCAGGCGTATATCGCTGACAGTAAATTTTTCAGCTGCGAATATTGGTGAAGAAAGTGCACACAGAATTAATATAGTTAAACAGCGTTTT
This sequence comes from Gammaproteobacteria bacterium, assembly GCA_016191795.1. Taxonomy (GTDB): domain Bacteria; phylum Pseudomonadota; class Gammaproteobacteria; order SZUA-229; family SZUA-229; genus JACPVK01. The sequence goes on along the minus strand of JACPVK010000452.1, from coordinate 874 downwards.
TTCATTATTATCTCAATTCATTAATCGCTGGATGTCGTTATACATTGCCAGTGCCATCAACATCAGCAATATAGCCAGTCCCACCTGTTGCGCTATTTCCTCAAATTTTTCTGATACCGGTGAACCTTTGATTATTTCCACCAGATAATAAAACAGGTGGCCGCCATCGAGCATGGGAACAGGGAGCAAATTAAGCACGCCCAGGCTAACGGATATAATTGCCAGAAATCCCAGGTAACTCATGAGACTAATGCTCGCGGTTATTCCCGCATAGGTAGCAATGGTGATAGGGCCACTGATATTTTCCAGTGCAGCTTCACCCAGCAACATTTTTCCGAGTACACGCAGCGTCAATTGCGACATGCTCCAGGTTTTTTCGACTGCCTTGTATGCCGCCTCAAAAAAACCGTAATCGATACGTGTACGCATTTTTTCAATAACAGCTTCCGGCATATCCTGCCAGGCACCGACAAAACCGGATTTATTTCCGTTCTGGTTACGTGAATCCGGTGTTACCTTTAATTCAAGTTCGGATAGTTCGCGTTTAATTTTGAATAACAGGGATTGACCTGGATGCGCTTGCACAATCGCAACAACTGCTGACCAGTCACTGACCGGCTGATTATCGATAGCCAATATCAGATCACCCTTCTTCAAACCATCACGACTGGCTGCGCCAGTTTCAACAGTGCCACCAATAACAGGTGGCAGGACTGGTTGCCATAATTTAAATCCCAGCTGGTCAATCACATCTTCTGAATTGGCGAGAATATGCCGATCACCTATATTGAGCGATCGTATCATCAACTCATTCCTGGCTGTCTTCACTTCAACCGGAAGCTCTCCACCTTCTATACCCTGATCAATTAATTCA
>JACPVK010000451.1 GCA_016191795.1 Gammaproteobacteria bacterium | reverse complement strand
GCACTTCGATGATAACCTGCTTGTCATGAAGTGCATAAGCCACTTCAACCTTTAATTTAGATTGATCGTTCACCATACACCTCTACGGCTCGCCGGGTGAAAGCTTCCACCATACTGTTGGCAATCTGGTTAAATACCGGGCCGGCAACCACTGCCAGTAATTTGCTTTCAAATTCAAAATCCAGGTCGAAGGTAATTTTGCAGGCGGTGTTAATTTTTAATTCATCAAACCGCCAGAAACCCTGTAAATGCTTGAACGGCCCTTGCACCAGCTGCATTTCAATCACTTTATTGAGCTGCATATGATTGAGCGTGGTAAACGTTTTATTCAGTGCACCACGAGCAATTTCGATACTGGCTTTGACTTCATTTTCGCTGCGCGACATAACTTGCGTGCTGCGACACCAGGGCAGAAACTTTGGGTAATCTTCAATGTCAGCCACCAGGTTGTACATTTCTTCGGTACTGTAGGGCACCAGCGCATTACGTGAAATTAACGGCACAAACCAACCTCAAATCCAGTCCAGCAAACCAGACACATTCAAAAATATTAAAATCACCGCAACCGGTGTGACGATGCGCAGCAAAAACAGCCACAGTGCATAGCCGCGTCGACCATTATCCATTTCCTCATAACTGGACTTCACACTCACTACCCAGCCGGCAAATAAGGCAATGAGCAGACCACCCAGTGGCAACATAATATTGGCCGTTAAGTGATCCAGCCAGTCAAAAATTGTTCTGCCGTGAAGCTTGATGTGTTCCCAGTAATTAAATGACAGGATGGAGGCTATACCCAAAAACCAGCTCGAAACGCCCAGGTAAACACTGGCGCTAACACGGCTGATACCGTGATTTTCCACCAGCCAGGCCACCGCCGGCTCAATCAGAGAAATGGACGAACTCCAGGCCGCAAACACCAGCAACACAAAAAACAGCGTGCCAATCAACACCCCGGCATCCATCTGCCCGAAGGCGATGGGCAGGGTTTTAAAAATCAATCCAGCACCGGAAGCTGGCTCCAGTCCATGGGCGAATACAATCGGGAATATCGCCATACCGGCCAGCAAGGCCACCGTGGTATCGGCGCTGACAATGACTAATGATGTTTTGGCAATGGATACGCCATTGGGCAAATAAGAGCCATACATCATAATGGCACCCATACCCAGGCTCAGGGTAAAGAACGCATGGCCCATGGCTACCAGCACACCCTCCCAGGTGAGCTTGCTGAAATCAGGGGTAAACATAAAATCAAAGCCGGCTTCAAAATAGCCAGTCGTACTCGCATACATCACCAGCAAAATTAAAATGATAAACAACGAAGGCATCATGTAGCGCACAGCCTTTTCCAGGCCGGCCTGCACGCCACGCGCCACGACAATCATGGTCATCACCATAAAAATACTATGCCAGGCCAGCAGACGTTCCGGGTCCGATACGAAGGTAGCGAAAATCGTATTAATACCCTCAGCGTTCAGGCCAGTAAACATGCCACTGGCGGCTCGAAACACGTAAGCCAGGGCCCAGCCGGCAATCACGCTGTAATAAGAGAGAATCAGAAAACCGGCCAGCACACCCAGCCAGCCAACCCAGGCCCAGATCGGGGATCCGCCTTCTTCCGCCGTCAACGCGGCCATGGTGTTAATCGGGCTCTGCCGGCCACGGCGACCGAGCATGGTTTCTGCCATTAATAACGGCAACCCAATACACAAAATACACAGCAAATACACCAGCACAAAGGCGCCGCCGCCATTCATGCCGGTGATGTAAGGAAATTTCCAGATATTGCCCAAACCAACGGCTGAGCCGGTGGCAGCGAGGATAAACGCCAGTCTGTTGCTCCACTGGCCATGTATGGATATACGCTGTTGTGTCGCCATAATGCCTCATGCGTTTGCACTAGCTGCGGATTGTGCGCATAAACGCCTCATGACTCAATAACGAAGTGGCAAGTTTAAAGGTTAAAGTATCAAGGAGAAGCTTTTCCTTGCTACTTGCCACGTGCCACTTGCAACTTAACTGTATAATCCACCGGTTTCTGCAACAGACATACATCATGGCCAAACAACCCAAAGACAAGCAGGCTCACAACAGCACCATCGCGCTCAACAAGAAAGCACGCCATGAGTTCAGCATTGAAGAGCGTTATGAAGCCGGGCTGGTATTGCAGGGCTGGGAAGTTAAAGCCTGCGCGCCGGCCGTGTGCAAATGACCGACAGCTACGTCATTATCAAAGACGGGGAAGTCTGGTGGATTGGCGGCCTTATCACCCCATTGATTTCCGCCTCCACCCACTACGTGGCCGATGCCACACGCACCCGCAAGTTGTTAATGAATGCCCGCGAAATCGCCAAACTCATTGGCGCCGTGGAACGCAAGGGCTATGCACTCATTCCGCTGGCCATGTACTGGAAAAACGGCCGCGCCAAAATTGAAATTGGCCTGGCCAAGGGTAAAAAAGAATTCGATAAACGCGCCACCGAAAAAGATCGCGACTGGCAACGTGAGAAAGAACGCGTGTTCATGAAACCGATGAAGCACGGCAAAGAGTAAGAAAAGTCCGCAAATTCACGCAAATAGTGGGTTGGCCTTCAGGCCAACGCTGTTGATGTTGATTCTTTACCTGCAAGAAAAAACATTGCCCTGAAGGGCAACCCACAAGTTTCAACTAACGAGATCTTGCAGGGCGCAATAAGTGCAACGCATGCACCGCATGTACCACACCCTGAAGGCCAACCGGCAAAAGACCTGCTGCCTGTGGGTTGGCCTTGAGGCCAACGCTGTTGATGTTGATTCTTTACCTGCAAGAAAAAACATTGCCCTGAAGGGCAACCCACAAGTTTCAACTAACGAGATCT
>JACPVK010000450.1 GCA_016191795.1 Gammaproteobacteria bacterium | reverse complement strand
GGAAAATTTGTTCCGTTGTAGGATGGGTGGAGCGCAGCGTAACCCATCAAAATGGTGGGTTACGCTGCGCTCCACCCACCCTACAAAAGCTTAACTTAATGGCATTGAGGCTGACCCACAAAATCATGCTTATTAAAGTGCTGCCACAGAGACGCAGAGGTTGCAGAGAACGATGTCTATAAACCCTCTGTGTACTCTGTGTCTCTGCGGCAAGAAGCTTTTATTTCAACCGCTTGAACTTGATGCGATGCGGGTTCAGTGCTTCGTCACCCAGACGGCGTTTGCGGTCTTCTTCGTAGTCGGTGTAATTGCCTTCAAACCAGGTGACTTGCGAATCGCCTTCGAAAGCCAGAATGTGGGTGGCAATTCGATCGAGGAACCAGCGGTCATGCGAGATCACCACAGCGCAGCCGGGAAAATCGAGCAAGGCTTCTTCCAGTGCGCGCAGGGTTTCCACGTCAAGATCATTGGTGGGCTCATCGAGCAGCAATAGATTGCCGCCTTTCTTTAACAGCTTGGCCAGATGCACACGGTTGCGTTCACCACCGGATAAATCCTTGATGAATTTTTGCTGGTCGTCGCCCTTGAAGTTGAAACGGCCAACATAGGCACGTGACGGGAACACGAATTTGCCCACGGTGAGCAAATCCAGGCCATCGGATAATTCCTGCCACACGGTTTTATTGCCATCGAGTGAATCGCGGCTTTGATCGACATAGGCAATTTGTACGGTTTCACCGACTTTAAATTCACCGGCGTCGGGTTTTTCTTCGCCGGTAATCATGCGGAACAGGGTGGTTTTACCGGCGCCATTGGGGCCGATAATGCCGACGATGCCACCCTTGGGCAGGCTGAAGTTAAGGTTTTCATACAGCAACTTGTCACCGTATTTTTTGCTGATGCCTTTGGCTTCGATGACTACATCGCCAAGACGCGGGCCGGGTGGAATGAACAGGCTCTTGGTTTCCGAGCGCTTTTGAAATTCCTCAGACTGCATTTCTTCAAAGCGTGCCATACGCGCCTTGCTCTTGGCATGACGACCCTTGGCATTGGAACGTACCCATTCCAGTTCGGATTTGATGGCTTTCTGGCGGCCTGCTTCCTTGCGTTCTTCCTGTTCCAGACGCGCGTCTTTCTGTTCCAGCCAGGACGAATAATTGCCTTCCCAGGGAATGCCGTGGCCGCGGTCAAGTTCCAGAATCCAGCCGGCGACGTTATCGAGGAAGTAACGGTCATGGGTTACTGCTACCACGGTGCCGGGATATTCCTGAAGGAAACGTTCCAGCCAGGCGACGGACTCGGCGTCCAGATGATTGGTGGGCTCGTCGAGTATCAGCATGTCGGGTGATGACAACAGCAAACGGCACAGCGCCACGCGGCGACGTTCACCACCGGAGAGTTTGGTGACATCGGCATCCCAGGGCGGCAGGCGCAGCGCATCGGCGGCAATTTCCAGTTTGTGTTCCAGATTGTGCGCATCGGAGGCCTGGATAATGTTTTCCAGTTTGGCCTGCTCGGCGGCCAGGGCGTCGAAATCGGCATCGGGCTCGGCATAGGCGGCATAGACTTCATCGAGGCGTTTTTGCGCATCCTTGATCTGGCCCAGGCCTTCTTCCACGTTTTCCCGCACGTTCTTTTTAGGATCGAGCTGAGGTTCCTGGGTGAGGTAACCAATATTAATGCCCGGCTGCGGGCGCGCTTCGCCCACTATGTCCTTATCGACCCCGGCCATAATGCGCAACAGTGTGGATTTACCCGAGCCATTGATGCCAAGTACACCGATTTTGGCGCCGGGGAAAAAATTGAGGTAAATATCCTTGAGGATTTCTTTCTTTGGCGGCACCACCTTGCCAACGCCGTTCATGGTGTAAATGTATTGGGCCATAGGGTTCCGGGGTTTTATCTGGATTGAAGAGGGTGCGCATTATAGCGCTTGTTTCTGCTATTGCGTAATGCCTGCAAGACACTGGCGATCAGCTCGCATAACTCTTAAGGGTTACGACAAACCTCGTCCTAGTTGCTATGATTCATGGAACTAACATGGAGTCGTATTATGTGGTTGCGTCTGAAACCGCTGGCAATGCTGGCGATGTATGGGATTATGGCTGGTTGCGGTGGTAGCAGTGGCGGTGGATCTAATTTTTATAGTATCGGTGGTACGGTCAGTGGCCTGACGGCAGGTACCCTGGTGTTGCAAAATAACGGCACCAATGATCTCTCTTTAACTTCCAATAGCAGTTTCACCTTTAATAGCAGGCTGGCTAATGGCAGCACTTACAACGTTACCGTATTGAGCCATCCCGTCGACCAGTATTGTACGGTCAGTCATGGCAGCGGGACGGTGAGTTCAGCGAATGTCGTCAATGTGGCGGTGAGTTGCATGGCGAGTTGCGTGTTGGGCGCCGGTTCGGCCATTAATGTCAGCGGCAAAATTACGTTTGACAGGGTACCTCATACCACTAATGGCGGCCTGGATTACACCGCAACCAGACAAGACCCTGTACGTGGTGCAATCGTCGAAGCTACCTGTAATAACAGTGTCGTGACCAGTACTGTAACGGATGGTATTGGCGATTACAGTGTTACGGTTCCAGGTGGTACCGAAAACCTGTTGCTGCGTGTGAAGGCGCAGATGCAACAAACCGGTACGGCTTCCTGGAATTTCAGGGTTGTTGATAATACCTCGGGCGGTGCCCTGTATTCATTGAGTAGTACTGCGTTTAACACGGGTGCAGGGAATTTATCTCTCGATCTCCATGCGGCATCAGGCTGGGGCGGCTCCTCTTATACTTCCACGCGAGCGGCAGCTCCTTTTGCCATTCTTGATAGTGTTTATGATGCGTTTCAAAAAGTCCTCGCGGAAAATGCCAGCACCCAGTTTCCAGCACTGAATCTTAACTGGAGTATTAATAATGTGTCGGTGAGTGGCAATGTGGCGATCGGCCAGATTTCGACTTCACATTTTAACGGTACGGAAATTTTTATACTTGGTAAGGCAAATGACGATACCGATGAATACGATGATCATGTCGTAATACATGAATGGGGGCATTACTTCGAGCATAATTTTTCCCGCGCCGATAATATTGGCGGCTCACATGGCTCGGGTGATGTGCTGGACATTCGTGTGGCATTTGGTGAAGGATTTGGTAATGCCTATTCGGCCATTGTCACTGATGATCCTGTCTATGCCGATGCTGCCGGTAATCTTCAGACAGGTGGATTCACTATCAATATGGAAGATAATTGCACTGACATCGGTGATGTCAGAGGCTGGTATAGCGAATGCTCGGTACAATCGATTTTATATGACATGTATGACACCGCGACAGAAGGTGCTGATGCCTTGACCATGGGATTTACGCCTTTGTATGACGTGCTGGTGAATGAGCAAAAAAATACGCTGGCCATGACCAGTATTTTCAGTTTTATCTACGAGTTGAAACAAAACAATTTAGGTGACGTAACCAATATTAATGCTTTGCTGGCTGCACAATCCATTGATGGCAGTTTGTTAACGGATATCTATGGCAGTGGTCAGGTAACCAATAACACAATTTCTGGCGATGCCTTGCCGGTATACAAAACAGCAACTGTGGGTGGTGCGGCGGTTAATGTTTGCAGTTCCAGTGAATTTCAGGTTTATAACGGATACGAAGTCAGCCGCTTCATTAAATTTACTCTCCCCGGTACGCAGTCGCTGACCATCACCGCAGTTAAATCGTCCGGTGCAGGTAACGATCCCGATCTGGTGCTGTATCGTAACGGTACGCAAATCGCGATTGCCGAGACCACTACAGTCAATAACGAAACCCTGTCGGTATCGAATCTTACAGCAGGGGATTATGTGCTCGAACTCTATGACTACGGTAACCGCACCACGGGTGTTGGCAGCACCTGTTATAACGTCACCCTGTAACGGTAATGAATGAGACAGTTATGAAAAAATTAAATGTGTTTTTGATGAGTCTTTTGATACTACTGGCCGGTTGCAAGGAGACCCAGACCGCGCTGCCCGCACAACCGGCCTACAGTAAACCCCATGCACCGGTTGAAATGACTTTTAGCCAATCGGCGAAAGCCAGTACCGGAAATGATTTGTCGGTTGAGGTTGTGCTTACGACAACCAAGGACGTTGATGATCTGGAGGTGTCGGTGACGGCGGATAACAACCTGCTGTTGCTGGACTATCCACACCTGCGGCATCTGGGTGCGCAGCACAGGCAACAAACACAGGTGTTGAAAATCAGCTGTCAGCCGCAGCAGGATGGTTTGTATTATCTGTATGTCGCCGCCACAGTTGTGGTCAAAGGCCAGCCACAAACCCGCAGTTTCCCGATTCCGGTCTATGTTGGGGAAGTCAACGCCAGCCAGCAACTCAAGGCCACCGGTGTTGTTGAACAGGACGCCAATGGCGAGGCCATTATTTCCATGCCGGCACAACAAAACCTGCGGCCCGCCAAATAAGCTCTCCACCTCAATGCCATTAAGTTAAGGCGTAGGGTGCGCCATGCGCACCATCTTCAGGCTGTGGTGATGCCGCATTGGTGCGCACGGCGCACCCTACGACAGTGCAAATTTCACTTAATGGAATTGGTCTCCACCCCCAATGGAACTGGCTTGAGACGGTCAGTTCCGCTATCCTATCGCTCCTTTCTAATGTTCACTTTCGCGGAGCGCACATGTTTTCAGCCAGTATGAATATCCAGGGTTATGACGATGAGCTATGGGATGCCATCAAGCATGAAGAGCGCCGCCAGGAACAGCATATTGAGCTGATTGCCTCCGAGAACTATGCCAGCCCGCGTGTCATGCAGGCTCAGGGCTCGGTGCTCACCAATAAATACGCCGAAGGTTATCCCGCCAAACGTTATTACGGCGGTTGCGAATATGTCGACCAGGCCGAGCAACTGGCCATCGACCGTGTTAAAAAACTGTTTGGTGCCGATTACGCCAATGTGCAGCCGCATTCCGGCTCGCAGGCCAATTCCGCCGTGTTCATGGCGCTGTGCAATCCTGGCGATACCGTGCTGGGCATGAGTCTGGCCCATGGCGGTCATTTGACTCACGGTGCCAAGGTCAGTTTTTCCGGCAAGATGTACAACGCCGTGCAGTACGGGCTGAATGCTGAAACCGGCGAAGTCGATTACGCCGAAGTGGAACGTCTGGCCCTGGAGCACAAGCCAAAAATGATCATTGCCGGTTTTTCGGCTTACTCGCGCATTATGGACTGGCAGAAATTTCGCGTCATTGCGGATAAGGTGGGCGCCTGGTTGTTTGTCGACATGGCGCATGTGGCCGGTCTGGTTGCCGCAGGCGAATACCCCAATCCGGTGCCGATTGCCGATGTGGTGACGTCCACGACGCACAAAACACTGCGCGGTCCGCGTGGCGGCATTATTCTCGCCAAAGCCAATGACGAGATCACCAAAAAATTCAATTCCGCTATTTTTCCCGGTACACAGGGTGGCCCCCTGATGCACGTGATTGCTGCCAAGGCGGTGGCCTTCAAGGAAGCGATGGAGCCGGCATTCAAAACCTATCAGAAACAGGTGGTGGTGAATGCCCGTGCCATGGCGAAAGTGTTTATGGATCGTGGCTACGATGTGATTTCAAAAGGCACCGACAATCATTTATTCCTGGTGAGTTTCATCAAGGCCGGTTTAACCGGTAAAGATGTCGAAGCCGCTTTAGGCAAGGCCCACATCACCGTGAACAAAAATGCCGTGCCCAACGATCCGCAATCACCGTTTGTGACCAGTGGTATTCGTATTGGTACCCCGGCCATTACCACGCGCGGTTTCAATGAAAAAGATTCTATCGATCTGGCTGGCTGGATGTGTGATCTCATTGCCGATATGAATAACGAGGCGGTGATTAAAGATGTGAAAACCAAAGTCGCCACGATTTGCACACGCCTGCCGGTTTACAAGCAAGGCTAATCACGGAATGCATTGTCCATTCTGTGCCACTCCCGATACCCGCGTGATTGATTCGCGCCTCGCCGACGATGGCGATCAGGTACGTCGTCGGCGCGAATGTATCGAGTGCGGTGAGCGCTTTACCACTTACGAAACCGCTGAACTGAATATGCCGCGGGTGGTGAAGCAGGATGGCAGCCGTCAGCTGTTTAGCGAAGACAAATTACGCAGCGGTATGACCAAAGCTCTGGAAAAACGTCCGGTGAGTACCGAACAAATTGAAGCCAGTGTGCATCGCATCAAACATAAATTATTGTCTGCCGGCGAGCGCGAAATCATGGCCCGAAAAATCGGCGAATGGGTGATGGAAGAACTCAAAGGTCTGGATCAGGTTGCTTATATTCGTTTTGCATCGGTGTATCTGAGCTTCGAAAATGTTGACGCGTTTCGTGAGGCTATCGAAAAACTTGAGCAAAAAGAATAAAAGATTAAGTCCGCAAATGAACGCAAATGAACGCAAATGGAAATTGGGTTTTATTCGCTGTCTCACAGAATCGTCATGCCCGCGAAAGTGGGAATCCATGTGGGTTAATTAATGGCACATAATTTCATGACTTCAGCAGTCCTAGATGGCTGTAACAATAAATCCGCTTTTATTTGCGTTCATTTGCGGACTTTTTTTCTGTTGCTTTTAAAGTTTGTATATCCAAATGAATGACCACGTTTTCATGTCTCGCGCCCTGCAACTTGCACAGCGCGGGTTGTACACCACGCACCCCAATCCGCGTGTGGGTTGTGTGCTGGCAAAAGCAGGTGCAATTGTCGGCGAAGGCTGGCATGAAAAGGCCGGTGAGCCACATGCTGAAATTAATGCATTGCGTCAGGCCGGTGAAAAAGCCGCCGGTGCTACCGCTTATGTCACGCTCGAGCCGTGTAGTCATCATGGACGCACTCCCCCTTGTGTTGATGCATTAATTGCCGCTGGTGTGTCACGGGTTGTGGCTGCCATGGAAGATCCCAACCCGCTGGTTAGTGGCAATGGTTTAAAAATGCTCGCACAGTCTGGTATGGCTGTGGAGTCTGGATTACTGGAGTCGCAGGCGCGCGATTTAAATCCCGGTTTTATTAAACGCATGACCCGCGGTTTGCCCTGGGTGCGTGTGAAACTGGCGATGAGTCTGGATGGACGTACCGCCATGGCTTCCGGTGAAAGCCGGTGGATTACCGATACCCCGGCACGACATGATGTGCAATTGTTGCGCGCGCGCAGTTCTGCCGTGATGACAGGCATTGGTACGCTGATGACAGATGATCCGCGTCTGGATGTGCGCTTAACATCTGATGAGCTGGGTATTTCGTTGCCTGTGCGTCAACCACTGCGCGTTGTCGTGGATAGCAAGTTGCGTTGCCCGACACAGGCAAAAATTTTTCAGTCCGCCGGGCCCATACTAATTATGACAACGAGCGAACAGGAAGCGGCCTGTACGCGTGAGAATGTTTCTGTGGTCAGGCTGGCAAATATCAACGGCCAGGTAAATTTGTATCAGGCGCTGAACTGGCTGGCCGAAAAACAACAGGTGAATGAATTGCATGTTGAAGCCGGTAGTATTTTATCCGGTGCCTTGCTGGAAGCGGATCTGGTGGATGAAGTGGTGATTGATATGGCGCCTCATATCATGGGTGACAGCGCGAGGGGCTTGTTCCATTTACCGCAAATTGCGAGTATGAATCAGCGTATTGGCCTGGATATTCTGGATATACGCGCCGTCGGACATGACTGGCGTTTCACCGCTCGGCCAAAACGGCGGGTAATAGAACAGATTTGACGCAGAGGCACAGAGTAACAGAGATGGCTAATGGCAGGTTTGCCTGAAATGCCAGATAACATTATTTTTTTACGCTCTGTGTCTCCGCGTCTCTGTGTCAAAAAATTTTGAATTCAGGAGATTAATATGTCTACCATTGTAGTGGTGAAGAAAAACGGCAAGGCGGTGATTGCCGCTGACAGTCTCACCACGTTTGGTGATTTGCGTATGGGTGTGCCCTACGATGCCTGCAGCGACAAGATTCAGGAATACAGTGACGGCTATTTCGGGATAGTGGGTAGTGCGGCACATGCGCTGGTGATGGAAAGCGTTTTGAAAGACAAAAAAATCAAAATCGATTTTTCCGATCGCATGGCCGTGTTTGAAACCTTTCGTAGATTGCAT
>JACPVK010000439.1 GCA_016191795.1 Gammaproteobacteria bacterium | reverse complement strand
GCCTGCACCGGCCAGAACCGGACCTGCCGTCGAACAGGATCCCAATCTCTGGTGGCAGGGCGTGCAGGAAGTCCTGTACGATCTATTACAGCGAATTGATCCTGCCCGGGTGCAGGCCATATGTGTCGATGGCACATCCGGCACGGTGTTAGTGACAGATGCCGCGGGCACCCCCCTGGCGCCCGCGCTGATGTACAACGACCGCCGTGGTGTTGACGAAGCCTCACGCATTGCCCGCCATGCACCAACCGAATCCGCAGCACAGGGCGCCTCATCGGGTCTGGCAAAGTTACTCTATTTACAGTCGCAACAGCCTCAGGCTCGCCACGCCCTGCATCAGGCCGACTGGATAGCCGGAAAATTGTGTCACCGGTTTGATGCGAGTGATGCCAACAACGCGCTCAAAACCGGTTATGACGTCATCAACAATGAGTGGCCATCCTGGCTGGATAAGCTGGGCATTAACCGGTCAATACTTCCTCAGGTTTACCCGCCCGGTCGCTGCATCGGTACCATAAATAAACACTGGTCAGCGCATTTCAAGCTGCCTGCCAGCACCCGAATAATGGCCGGCACCACCGATAGCATCGCCGCCTTTATCGCCACCGGTGCCAGCCTGCCTGGAGAAGCCGTCACGTCACTGGGGAGTACACTGGTGTTAAAAATTATTTCCGAACGTCCGATATTCGCTCCGCAGTTTGGCATTTACAGTCATCGGCTGGGTAATTTATGGCTGGCAGGTGGCGCATCCAATTCGGGCGGTGCTGTGCTGCGGCAATTTTTTACAGATGAACAAATGCAAACCATGACGCCCTTGCTGACACCGGAGCAACCCACTGAACTGGGCTACTATCCATTACCGGCAACAGGTGAAAGATTTCCAATCAACGATGCCGCACTACAACCACGTTTGACACCACGCCCTGCCAATGACGCGCTGTTTTTTCAGGGCATGCTCGAAGCCATGGCGCGCATAGAACATGACGGCTACAAAAAATTACACCAACTGGGAGCACCCACACTACGCCATGTAAAAACAGCGGGTGGCGGCAGTTGTAATCCGGCCTGGAGAAAAATTCGTCAACAGGAATTAGGCGTTGAAGTAGTTACCGCTAATCACACCGAGGCCTGTTATGGCAGCGCCTTACTCGCACAACAAGAATATAATGCGCAGCGTGCAAATGTGAAAAAACAATGAATATAACTAATATCTACCAGCCAAAACGTCACATAGCCATTATTGAATCGGCACGTGGATTTGCCGCGCTATATGTGTTGATGATGCATGTCGTTATTTTACTGGGATTACCGACCAGCCTGGTCGAAGGCAGTTACACCAGGCTGGGCGTTGATCTGTTATTACTCTATGGTCACCAGGCAGTACTGTTATTTTTTGTACTCTCCGGCTTTAGTATTCACTATGCCAGTGTTGACCGCCCGCTTAATCACAGGCAAGGCATCTTGCACTATTATTACTTGCGCTGGCGCCGTATTTACCCAATTTTTTTTCTCGCAGTAATACTGACACTCGGGCTTGATTTATACGGTTCCACACTTTCAATTAAATCTTACCCGCAAGATCTGGACACATTAAGCTGGCAACAACTTTTATTCACATTCGGTTTTCTAACAGATCGGTCGTATGTTGATGGCATTCTACAACCTGTACTCAATAGCAACGGCCCTCTCTGGTCACTTTCTTATGAGGTATTTTATTATTTACTATACCCTGTTTATTGGCAGGTTAATAAACGCTATGGCATCACGGGCTGTATAGCTTTCGGTTCAATTTTAAGTATCTCCAGTTTTAGCATTGGTAAGTTATTTGGTGCACAGCATTTTCTGAACGTTATGGATTTGTACATCATCTGGTGCCTGGGAGCCGTGTTAGCCGAAATGCATCGCCGTCAGATTAACAGCAAGCTACCCATAGCAATCCATACCCTCATCATATATGTACTACTTCAGTCTGCCTGGGTACTAGAAAACGTAACTTATACTGTCGGTGCGTTTTTTGAAATCAGCTGGGGAATATTCTTCTTCTTTGTCATGTTGTTATATCTTGGCAAAGATAAAATTCAGAACATCAAACCCTCGCACAAAGCGCTCATACTTATAGCGGCAGGCATAGGTTATCTGGTAATAATTGTTGGTGTAGAGAAACTACATCTGATAAGCCACCAGAGTCTTTTCTATAGCCGCATCACTATGACCCTGATTATGTTCGGGCTTGGTTTATATATATCACAACTGAATATGCAATCGATCTGTAACATGTTACTCAAACCAGTATATCGATTCGGAAAAAGCTCATATGGCATTTATGTTATCCATTACCCGATATTGCTTTTTATAACCCTGGCACTGCCACATTTTGGCATCTCGGCATGGTGGTGTATCTTGTTTGTGCCTGCCATTTTGTACGCCGCGCATTTTGTAGAACTGCGCTATCAACCCGTCATGATTCACCTTATGGATCCGTTAGCTGTCCGCACTGGCATTATGCGGCCTGTCAGGGAAAAGAAATGAACAACAATATTATTGATTTACAAATTCGCCTGTCACATCAGGAAAACCATATTCAGGAACTGGACAAGGTCATTTATAACCAGCAACTGCAAATCGATTCACTAATGAAGAAGATTGCACTTCTGGAAAAGAATCTCAGGGTAATAACCGAATCCAACATTCTTGGTGCGGGAGAGGACAAACCACCACCGCATTATTGATACGCACTGCAAGAATCATCAAAAAAAAAGACCTGATTATCAGGTCTTTTTTTGTCCGGAATTAAAAATCGGCGAGAGTAAAACCGTCTCATCAAACTATTAATCAGGGTTTTTTCGTACTCACTTTCACATCTGTGCCAAAATTTTCAGCCCGTTTCAATACCAGACTAATACCTTCGTACTCTTCGTTTTCTGCGCTCACCAGAAATGTTCCCGGTGCAAAACGCTCTCTTAATAATGAAGCGGCCGCCTGGCCTTCATCGGACAAAATGGCATTGCGTACTTTTTCTTTCATTGCAGAACTAAGCTTTGGACCCGCCGTAAATGCCTGATTGGGGTATGGAAGATGCGTATAAACCGCCTTGGATTTAACTAATTCGGGATCAAACTTGAGATGATTTGCCTTGGGCATAACAGCCGCATCGCATTCACCTTTCATTACACCGTCGTAACCGTCTTTCCAGCTTTTGGTAACAACCTGTACTGGTTCATGATCCGGATCCGTGTAGTGACTCATCATAATGAGGTAACCAAAATTTGGTGACTTGGGTGCGCACATCTTTTTGCCAATCATGTCATCCAGCGTTTTTATATCCGGCCTGTCCTTCAGAGACACCAGCCGCCAGATCAACAAGTCGGGAAGTTTTGCAATAATTTCATGGTTGATATATTTAATGCGCCAACTCACGAAATGCGCACCATCAAAAGCAACATCGTACTCCTGATTTTTCATTGCGATAGTGTAGTCAGACCAGTCCGCAGTGGTGCGAAGCACAAATTTTTCACCCGTTACCCTGGTAAGGAAATCTGCAATAGGCTGGTAAACCGCAATACTCTCTTCAATAGTCTCACGTGGCGCCGAAGTAAAAACATAATCTGCCAGCACAGTTGGCTGATATACACCAGCAAGCAGTATGAACTGAAAAATTCCGGCAAAATATCTATTCTTCATGGTTACTCCACGTGAGTCATTACAGTCTAATCCGCCTTAAATTCAAGCAGCTACCGTCCTGGATCTAATTTCTTTCAATATACTATTTTGGCGATTGCGTCTTTCCAGATCTTCCTTATCAGTATTTTCCAGCGAGATGGCTTTGAGACGCTTGTTTTCATTGAAGAAGTGTTGCAATTCAACCTCGCTGAACTTCATCTCCATGCCCTTTTTAATCAAATCACGTTCATATCCAAGCTCATCCAGCACGTGTCCGGCAACTGATTCGAATATTTTCAGTTCCTGTTCAGACATTTCTTTTCTGTATTTCTTTGAATTGTTATTCATAACCGGCTTGGTTACATTGCCCCATAATGTACTGGATTTAGCTGCCTTTTTGGCTTCATCTGTTTCATGGAACTCATGCATCTTTGCTGCATACTTGACCCCAAGGAATTTACACAGCTTTTTGGCAGTTGCTTCGGTATTGGCAGTCAGCTCTTCATAGCTAATACTAATCAATCGATTGGATTTAATATTGTTTCGCAGGCGAATGGCCATATCCTGGGTGTCCGCCCATTCTTTCGCAATATTATAAATATGCTTCTCGCCCACTACCGCCTTCTGAAACGATAGCGCAACATCACGTCCATCACGATAGAGATATATGTATTTTGGTTTATTAAAATAGCCTTCCAGTTGCTCGATATAATTGATGTTAGCAAGACTCTTGCAGCACCAGGATTTGGCACCTTTATTTTCAGCAAACACATCGTACACCGCACCGTATACAGCAACCAGACTATTTTCTTTGCAGCGTTTGGCAATATCTTTCCGATCAAGCTTGACGCCCGCCCATTCCACAGGATTCAGCTCAACCAATCGGCAGACATCATCTACTAATAGCTTGAATTGCTTGTCATTATTCAGATCACCGTATGAGTCCAGCAAGGGATATACACGCTCAAGAATATGTGGTGGATGGGGCGACGCAATTTCATCCAGCTGATTCAACATTAATCTTAAAAGATTAGAACCTGAACGTTGAGTACCTATCATAAAAACAGGAGACATACGACACCTCGTCTATTAGTAAAGAACAAAACCGATTAATCCAGCCACTGGAATAATCCACACTACTTCCAGCTTGAATTTCATTAACGCCACCATGGCAGCAGTAAAAATCAGCGCCGATATAATAGTCGGCTCCGAAGAATTTATAACTACAAAAGCTGCCGCCGCGATCATGCCAATAACACCACAGCGAATGCCCTGCAAGACTGCCTTGATAACGGCGGATGAACGTATGGTATCGAGCAGGCTGGTGCAAACCAGCATCAGAATAGCCGGCGGTGTAAATATACCTATTGTCGCTGCAAGCGCGCCGGCGATACCGGCAACTTTATAGCCAATAAATGTTGCACTAATCAATATCGGGCCGGGCGTTATCTGGCCAAGTGCTATACCATCTATAAACTCCCTGTGGCTTACCCATCCATGGGTATCCACAACCACTTCCTGTATTAATGGTATAAACACATAACCACCGCCAAACAACAGAAGACTCATGCCGGAAAAAGTTGTAAATAATTTAATGCCAACAGAGGCAGATGTTTTGAGTAGAGGAAAAACTATCAACGCGACTAACGCAGATATACCCATCGCAGGTATTGCAAGTTGTTTTTTGTCTATCTTCTTTTTTTCGATCACTTTTTCTTTATTGTCAGACCGGTACATTAAATAACCGGCGACACCACTTACCACTATAATTGCGAGCGTGATATAAAAACCACCTACTAAAATCAGCGCCAACATTGACAGGATGGTTAATGCGTATTGCGGGTAAGTTGACAAGGTCTTTCTGCTCATATTTACCGCTGCCATGAGGATAATCGCAGCTACTGCAGGCTGAAAACCATTGAATATATGACTTACTGACGGGATTTCTCCCCAGGTAAAATAGGCATAACTTAAACCCACAATCAGCAAAAAGGACGGAATAATAACGGCTATAGTGCAAACCAGTGCGCCGGCAAGCCCTCTGATCTGGTAACCCGCATAGGCAACCACATTAACGGCTACAGGCCCCGGCAATATGGTAGCCAGTGAAATACCATCCATCATGACACTATGTGAAATGAGCTTTTTTCTCTCTACCACATAGTTTTGAACGACCGATATCAGCGCCATGAAGCCACCAAATGCCGTACTACCAATTTTAAGAAACGTTATGAACAGCACGAGTAATGAAACGTTCTCTTTCTCATCCAGGGTAGTGGTAACTTCAGACATGAACACTCACATGGTTTATTTAAGGGTTGATACTAGCAGGTGAATAAACGAGTTCAGATCCATGGAGCCGAGATTCACGATGTACGCCCTGAAGTATATATATTGAAAATGACAATTTTAGACTGAGCCTTCAAATCAGGAATATTTCCCGACACCTGATTGTCATAAGGGGGACTTAATATTCATCCAATATCGATTAACAGGAAATTTCCCTATGTCTACCCACAACTTCCGGTGCTAGTTTCTATATCAAGCAAGAGCCACTATGGCCCTGCAAACGGTGATTATGAGGATTCCTTTATGCAAGAACGACGCATTAATGACTCAATCGACAGAAGACATCACGATCAGGACAGACGCTCCAGCAATGTGGTGTGGCAAAACTCGGAGATCACCAAAGATCACCGCAACACCCTCAACAAGCAAAAGTCAGCCATCTTGTGGTTCACAGGCTTGTCCGGGTCGGGCAAATCCACCATAGCCAATATCGTAGAGGGTTTTTTACATCGGAACGAGATTCGAACCTATATCCTGGATGGAGACAATGTTCGACATGGACTGAATTCGGATCTGGGCTTCAGTGATAAGGACCGGCAGGAGAATATTCGCCGTATCGGTGAGGTTTCCAAGCTGTTTATTGATGCTGGTGTAATGGTACTAACTTCTTTCATATCGCCCTTCATTGAAGACAGGCAATTTGTGCGCAATATAGTCAAAACACATGAGTTCATCGAGGTATACGTTAAATGCCCTTTAAACGTCTGTGAGGAACGCGATATTAAAGGCCTGTATGCACGGGCGCGTAAAGGTGAAATCAAACATTTTACCGGTATCGATTCACCCTATGAAAGCCCATTAAACCCTGAAATCACCATTGATACTTCGGTATCCAATGAAAGCCATGCGGCCAACATCATCATAAGCTACCTGATTAACAACCAGTATATACAACTGCAGCCAGCGAATGATGCGCGGCAGAGCCTGTTACAGAAACTCATGCCACATCGGAAATCCGTATTTTGCGGAATTTGATAAACCAGATAGATCAAGCTTCAATTAACCCATGCCGAATTGCAAGCCGGGTAATCTCAACGAGACTATTGGCTTGCAATTTCTGCATTATGCGCGTCCTGTGATTACTCACTGTTTTGGGGCTGAGATGCAGGCTGTTAGAAATCGTCACCACAGATTGCCCCTGCGCCATCAGGCAAAAAATCTCGAACTCCCTTTCCGAAAGCCCGCTTAACTTTTCATTATCGTCCTTGCTGGTTACTTTAAGTCGGGTACCTGGTGAAATATCAGTACTGAAATAGGCCTGGCCCTTCACAATGGCTGCAACCGCTTTATTCAGCTCCTGAGGAACACTACGTTTGGTGATATAGCCTTTGGCGCCAGCATGCCTGGCCCTTTCGATATAGAGCGGCACATCCTGCATACTCAGGACGAGTATATTGGCTTTGTTGTCTTTGGCATAAATATGGCGAACTCCTTCCAGTCCACCCATGCCAGGCATAACCAGATCCATAACAACCACATCAGGCTTGAAATCGTTGTACACACTACAAGCTTCTTCTGCTGTATTGACTTCCTTGATGTCATATTCCCCTTCGCTTTCCAGAATATAACGAAAGCCCGCTCGAACGATGGCATGATCATCGACCAGCAATATTCTGATTTTTGGATAACTCGACGACATACTCACTTCTCCTGTAGTCGGTTGATGAACGATCAATTTTTTTTATAATTTATTTTTGCATCTATCGATCTTATTCACCATGATCAATAATCAGAAGTATTACCCTGCACTGATGCTGGAATCTCGAACATGCAAAAACCCGCATTAGATCACATTCTTACCAACTTCTTAACAGTAGTACAAAATTGGAACTTTGGGAAATTCTTTAGCCACAATAAATGATATGCAAACAGGTTATCAGCCTAGTGTACAAAATACACTCAATAAGTAAAATTAATAATTCGACTTGCACTCATTTAAATATCAGTCACAGACAGCAGTAGCAAGCCCGCTCCCTAGCCTGCGGAACCCGAGAAGGATCGATTCGCCATAAAATAATTTTATCGAAAAAGTGGGGTAGCCAGTCGATAGCGGGTACCAGACACCCGCACTACCGGCACTAGACGGAGGCAAGCACCGAATTGATTTGTTGCGCCAGCTCCTCTTCGGCAAAGGGCTTGACCATAAAATGATTCACACCCCGCTCCAGTGCCGCCACCCTGTGTTTCTCGGAAGAGCGCGAAGTAATCATAATGACAGGCAGGGTGCTGGCATCATAATTGGTGCGAATATGCGAGGTTAATTCCAGGCCGTTCATTCTCGGCATTTCCATATCGACCAGGACCAGATCAGGACGATGAATGTCAATCATTGAGACGGCCTCAATACCGTCGCGCGCCTCCCGAACTTCAATGCCGAGATCTTGTACAAAATGCATGAGGGAACGTCTGGCACTGAGTGAATCATCCACTACCAGCACATAAGGAGCAGCCTTGCGATGCGAAGTATCTTTATGATCGTACATTAAGTTGTACTCGACCGACCGGAGGTTTGAATGCTGCAATAAATCTGGCAAATCGATTACCGGCGCAACACTGCCATCACCCAAAATGGTTGAACCGACTACACCGGTCAGTTTTGGTAAATACAGACCCAGAGGTTTAACAACCACATGCCGACTATCCATAATATCCTGTACCAGAATGGCAGTTTTGTTTCCTATTTCATCCTTAACCAGGAGAATTGGGCGCTGGCTGCGTTCAATAGTGCGCCTGTCATGATCCAGCTTGAACAAGCTATCGATGATGATCGCGTTGTATGATTCACCATCCAGTTCCAGAGTCATTCCATCTTCATGATCAACCAGCGTACCAGAGCCTGGAAATAGAATTTCTTCAACACCGCGACTGGATATTGCGTAGATATTTTGTCTGAGGCGAACCAAAAGTGAATGAGTGGAAAACGAGGAAACCGGTAATTTTAGTTTAAACGCACAACCCTCACCTTTGCGTGACCCGATCTCTATCGAACCTTTCAATTCCCTGATCTTGACGCTGACTACATCAAGACCAACACCACGACCTGATACCTGAGTTGCCTCATCACGGGTTGAGAATCCATGCAACAATATCAGGCGGAAGGTTTCTTCGGTGGAGAGTTCCGCGTCTGGCTTGATCAGATTTTTAGATATGGCTTTGGCATATATTTTATCTGTATCCAGCCCCTGACCGTCATCTTCCACGTTAATTTGAACAGAGTCACCAACACGCGAAAATACGATTTTAATATTGCCACGTGCGGGTTTGCCCTGCGCCTCACGCACCTCAGCTGACTCAATGCCGTGATCCACAGCATTTCTTAACAAATGCATGAGGGGCTCAATTAATTCATTAATGACTTCACTATCAAGATAAACATCGTTATCCTGGATATCCAGGTCAACATCTTTACCGGTGAGTCGGCAAATCTGCCTGATACCCCGCTTTAAACGTGGAATCACGGATTTAACTGGCAACATACGGGTACGCAGTACCAGTTCCTGATTTTCCCGCTGAATAACACCATGTGAAATAACCAGGTTATGCAGGTCAGAAAGATCCGTGTTGAGATCATTAGTTAATGCAAGAGAGTCAGCTGATATCTCGATTAATCGACGACTAATAGTGTGCAATTCGTGGTATTCATCCAGTTCAAGCGAATCGAATTTATCATTGCTGACTGATTTATTAAAATTCGCCGTTATACCCTGTATGTCAATTAAATGTTCCAGATCGAAAGCAATTTGTTGTAGCAATCTATTATGATTTTTTAACAAGCCCTGTTTATTGAGTGAGTTTCTAATACTTTCCTGAATCTGACCTGTTGTAATGAGATTTTCACCGGCAAGCCTTAAAAGATCATCAGCCAGATGCGCTGGAATTCGCAGTGTATTTTCTACGACAGCTGCCGCCTGATTCCGGTTTTTTTCAACCTTATTGGGCGCCTGCTGTTCATTTACACCATCGAAGACAGTGGCGGCATCCAAACCTTGCTCATTGATTCTGTTGGACCAGTTGAGTACTGACTGTAAAGTATCCAGAGCATGCTCCGGTGGGGCATCGTATCCCAGTAAAGAATCAGCCATTGATTCAATACAATCCGATGACTCCATCAACACATCCATTAATTGTGCAGAGGGTAACTTATGGGATTTAGTCAGATGTTCGAGTATATCTTCAAGGTGATGCGAGATATTGGCAATACCTTTCACGCCAACCACATTGGCAGATCCTTTAAGCGTATGAGCAATACGCTGGGCGATTTCTATACTGTCCAGATCCCTGGCATCACGCATGGAAATCAGTGCACTGGTCAATTCCTCGGTTTGCTTTGGCAAATCCTGCAACAGACTTTCAAGCAGCTCGGGATTAACATCATCTGGCAAACTCAGATCAACATCATCCGCTGTTGCGCTATCATATCGAACCTTTTTATCTTCTTCCGGGAAGACCGGATTAACCAGTCGATCGACAAGTAGATTTTTTTCAGCGTCATCCAGGCGGGAGATCAGATCATTATCTGTTAAATAGGTGATCAGACTCCGGCTTGACGTTTCATCAAAACCGGCATGCAGGTAATCCAGCAAAAATTGCGGCCATTTGAGTAAATTATCAACCAGGGTTTCAATAGGTCTGCCCGTTTCAAAACCATTTTGGTTAAATACACCCGATAACTGTTCACACAACCCTGCCAGAGCTTCCAGCCCAACCAGCCTGACAGCATTGGCTACATTACCGGCAAGTGAAGCCGCCTCTTTAATGACAGAATTAATATCAGACTCGGCTGAAATCGCATTACTGGTATAAAACTCAATGATCTCCTCGAGCTCGGCCGATATCAGCTCAATCAGTTCGCGCGTTTTATCACTTAGCCCCTGAAGCTGGGGAGCAGGAGAAACAGATGTGTGTTCTATTGGTGCAATATACGATTCTGCCTCTGCAACTGAATCTGTGGCTGCCGATAAATTAATCAGGTCATCAAGCGATATTTCTTGTGCTGCAGAATCGATATCTGGCTCCCCAACAGAAATGAAAGCGTCAATTGATATCTCATCAGCATTATTCTCGGAATTACCGTCACCTTCGGCAAATCCTGTTGCTTCAGATTTATCAAGCAGATCATCAAGTGAAATTTCCTGGATATCAGCTTCAGTTACAATCTCGGGAACAGACATAAAGGCATCAACTGCCACTTCATCTGTATTACTCACAACATTATCAAAAGGGAACTCAAACAGAGATATTTCAGATGGTACAGATTCAGCGTCAGTTTTATGCGTGATTCTATCGATTAGTTTTTGTTGTTCCGCAGCCGATAATGGACGCACCCACAAAGGCGAAGACATATGCCTGACCATAAACGAACATGGCATTCTACTCTCGGGAAAGTTCAGGTGTTCGATAACATAACCGGGTATTTTAGCCAGAAAACTCATTCTGCCAGCCGTAAACAGACTGATATCATTAACAATGTCATCTATCCCCTCAGATAAAATACATAGCAGCCCTACCATGCCATCATGCTCTTCCTGGCGGGAGCAGGATGCACATACCTTATTCACCAGGTCTCTGTAATCTCCAATCTTTTTTTGAGGATCAATTGATGCATCAGAAAATGTTTTCGACACTCTCTCCAGCTCGCTTGCATATTGCAAAGCAATACTCGAATTCATTATCGGCTCTATTAATTGAGGCAAGATCATGGCATGACTACTCGAATGCAAACCTCTTTAATCCTGGCGAATACAAACATGATCAACTTGCGGCACGTAATCTGGCCGTATTGTCATCATCTGATTCCGCAACCTCATCTACGTGCACATCGCCTGGCAACTTGAATACACCGACAGAAGTCACAAGATCTTTCGAATATTTCACCAGAGTATCTGTATGCCTGGTTTGTTCCAGCAACTCACGACCAGTCTGTTCAGAGCTGTCCTGAATTTGTTTGGCTCGGGTTAATAACTTTTTGCTGAGCTCCGCATGCAACATCGAGCTGCTGGCAATGTGCTGTACATAACCCACCAGGTCGGATGTGGCTGTTTGTGTCTCTTTCATACTTCTGCGCGCCTGTTCCGCCAAACGCGTTTCTTCGGCCACCTGGGTAATTACCGTGTTCATTGTTGATACTGCATCCGATGTTTCAATTCGGATATTGTTAACCAGCGTTGAAATCTCGGAGGTCGCCTGACGTGCATTTTCAGCCAATCGTTGCACTTCATCTGCCACCACCGCGAAGCCCCTGCCCGCCTCACCTGCTGACGCTGCATGCATACTGGCATTGAGTGCGAGAATATGTGTACGTTCAGCGATACTGTTAATCAAGTTAACGATACCGGTAATTTCCTGTGAACGCTCACCCAAACGCTTAATACGTTTTTCAGTTTCACTGATAACAGCTCTAATAGAGTTAATACCATCCACCGATGAAATTACCGCATCAAGGGCGTTCTGGGTATTAAGTATCGTCTTGTCAGCCTGTTTATTGGCATTTTGCGCATCCATAGCTATCAGATTCATGGCATCAACCGATTCGCGTAACATATTGGCTGTAACTTCCACCTCAACCCTTTCTGAATTTGCTACAGAAATAATATGGTCAGCATGATTTTTTACAACCGATGAAATATCTGCCACCTGATTTGAAGTTTGTTTTACCTCACCCAGAATCTTGGCTGTTTCTTTCGCCAGGAAATTTAATGAGTCACCGATCGCACCAGTGATGTCTTCCGAAACCGGGATTTTCACTGCCAGATCCTTACCTTGAGCCAACTTGCTCACGTAGCGAATCATTTGAATTACAGATTCATTTAAGCTTTCACTTTCTTTTTCAGCCTTGGCCAGATTAGCCAGTCGTTCATCCAGCAGCTTATCGAATGCACTGGCCAGCTCACCCAACTC
>JACPVK010000027.1 GCA_016191795.1 Gammaproteobacteria bacterium | reverse complement strand
GTGCGAATAAAGCCAGCCAGGTTTTTTCTGCTGATCCCATTGTTTACCTCAGCACGTAAAACAGCTGAAAAATCACCAGCCAGAGTATGTCGGTGGTATGCCAGTACATGGCGGCGGCTTCCAGTCCGCTGTAATTGCCTGCGTTGTATTTACCCATGGCGCTGCGCATCGCAACAAATATCAGTCCCATCAAGCCCCAGCCAACATGCACCAGATGATTGAGTGTCAGGTAATAATAAGTGCCGTAAAAAATCCCCGCTCGGCCCACAATGCCGTCCGCGATGTAATAATTGATTTCAAAAAATTTGACGGCCGGGTAACCCAGTCCGAGGACTATCGCTGCCAGTACCCACAGTGCCGCAGCACGATGGCGATTGACGCGGATCACTTCAATCGCCTTGACCATGCAATAACCACTGGCCAGCAACAACAGGGTAATCGCCACGCCGGCAGTTGTTAACAGCCGGTCAGGGCCTGCCCGAAAAGCATCAGGGTGATGTGCTTTGGCGATGAAATACACGCTGAACAACACGGTGAATTCCACCAGCACGCAAAATATGCCTACCCAGATGCCGCGGTTGCCGGGGATGCGTCGGCCCCGAGTGTCGGGCAGAGAAGCGATAACCGGTTGATGGGTGGATGTGTCCAATAGTGTCTGCCGGGTGAAAGATGGAATCAGTATAGATAGCTCAGGACGGGAAGCACTTGATCAGGGTAAAGGATTATCCGGGCAAAGCCGTGGATGGATTCCCGTGTGGATGTGATCTGTGTCATTACCTGGCTGGAGCGGAGCTGGTGGCGGCTGACGTTCTGATGTTTTTAAGTTCGGTTTGAATCAGTGTATCGAGTGACTGCAAGTGGTTTTCGATCTGTAACTTTTCTTCGATGCTCAGTGCCTGATAACCGCGTTGTAACGACCAGCCATAACCCCAGCGGTAACTGGAAGGCAAATAAGGGGTGCCGCCAGCGCGTACCCCGGCGAGCATAATCTGGGCGATTTCGGGCTCGCCTACCTTATTAACGCATTGCTCCAGAGCCAGATCGGCGGCCAGACGCTCGGGGCGGGTGCCGCCTTTCCAGTACGCTATGTCGTGTTGAATACAGCATTGCAGCCACAGGGATTTATGTTGCGGATTGCCATTGGGAAACATACTGCAACCGTCGGTGGTAAAAGGTGCCAGTTCGTCGGCCACACTGGTGGCTGTGATGAGGCAACAAAAAAGCAGAATTTTTTTCATCGGGAGCCGTAGGTGCGAATAACGTAGTTATCCAGCAGTTGCTGGAATTCCTCGGCAATACGCTCGCCCTTGAGGGTGACGGTTTTTTCGCCGTCTTCATACACCGGTGCCACCGGGCTTTCGCCCGAGCCGGGCAGGCTGATGCCGATGTTGGCGTGTTTGCTTTCGCCGGGTCCGTTGACCACGCAGCCCATTACCGCCACCGTCATGTTTTCCACACCGGGATAATGCGCATGCCAGATCGGCATCTGGTTACGCAAATAAGCCTGAATGCGTTCGGCCAGTTCCTGAAAATAAGTGCTGGAGGTACGACCACAACCGGGACAGGCAGTGACCAGTGGAACAAAGGCACGCAGGCCGATGGTTTGTAAAATTTCCTGGCCGACAATGACTTCTTTGGTACGGGGTGCGCCGGGTTCCGGTGTGAGTGAAATACGAATGGTGTCGCCGATGCCATCGTGTAACAAAATGGCGAGCGCGGCAGTGGAAGCGACGATGCCTTTGGAGCCCATGCCGGCTTCGGTTAAGCCCAGGTGCAGGGCATGATCGCAACGTTTGGCGAGTTCGCGATACACACTCACCAGGTCCTGCACGTCGGACATTTTGCAGGACAGAATAATACGGTTACGCGGCAGGCCAATGTGTTCGGCCATGGCGGCACTTTCCAGTGCCGAGCGAATCACGGTTTCGAACATGATTTGTTTGGGTTCGAGTGGCTCCTGCAGTTTGGCATTTTCGTCCATCAAACGCGCCAGCAATTCCTGATCCATGCTGCCCCAGTTCACGCCAATGCGCACCGGTTTGTCATTTTTGCAGGCGATGTCAATCAGCGTGGCGAATTGTTCATCGCGTTTTTTACCGCGGCCAACATTGCCGGGATTAATCCGGTATTTGGCCAGCGCTTCGGCGCATTCAGGATGCTGGGTGAGTAACTTGTGGCCGTTGAAATGAAAGTCACCAATCAGGGGTACTTCCAGATTCATTTTCGCCAGACGTTCGCGAATACCCGGCACAGCCGCGGCGGCTTCGGCGGTATTCACGGTAATGCGCACCATCTCCGAACCGGCCTTGTATAACTCTGCCACCTGAATGGTGGTGGCGATTTCATCGGCGGTATCGGTATTAGTCATGGACTGCACCACCACGGGTGCTGATCCACCAACGGTGACATTGCCAATTTTGACGGCAACCGAGTTGCGACGGGATTTAAGCGCTGGGGGCAGAGACATAAGTAAGCTAGCCGGTTAAATACAGGGTGTATGATACCACTGCAATAAAAACCATTGGTGTGTGATGGTGCGAAATTTGATATGGGTATGCGATTAGATCAATAAAAGACTGACACAGAGACTCAGAGACGCAGAGGTCTGGTTTTAATAACGTGGTTACTCTGTACCTCTGAGTCTCTGTGTCGAGGCTTTTATGACTTCCGCTAATTGTAAATAACAAAGGGGTTTTGTTTGTTCAGATTGGGGTTAATTATTAATCCGGTTGCCGGTATTGGCGGCAGCGTTGCCCTCAAGGGTTCAGATGGCATGGTGCAGCGCGCGCAGCAACTGGGTGCCAGGCCACAGGCTCAGGTGCGCGCCCGTCATGCACTGGAACTTTTACAAAACAACCGCGATCAATTCAGGGTTTATACCGCCGCGCATGATATGGGTGAATATGTATGCCGTGGTCTGGGTTTTGATGTTAGCGTCGTCAGTCACAACTCGGCCGGTGAAACCACTGCCAGCGATACAGAAAAAGCCGTGCAATGTCTGTTGCATCAGGGCATAGATTTACTGGTGTTTGCCGGCGGCGATGGCACGGCACGTAATGTATTTAATGCCATGATGCAGTGCGATGAAAAATTGCGCGTGCCGGTTTTGGGAATCCCCGCCGGTTGTAAAATTCACTCGGCAGTGTATGCCGTTACGCCACAACATGCCGGCGAATTATTGTCGCAAATAATTCGCGGCCGGGCGTTGTCGATGCAGGAAGCATCGGTGATGGATATAGATGAAGAAGCGTTTCGACATGATGTAGTGAAAGCACGACGTTATGGCTATCTCACTGTGCCGGTTGAAAACCAGTACATGCAAGGTATGAAAGAAGGTGCAGTAACACACGAGGATATGATTCTTCATGACATTGCAGTTTATATAACTGAAACCATGGAAGATGATGTGATGTATTTTATTGGCTCAGGCAGCACACCCAAGGCGGTCATGGACGCACTGCAACTGGAATCAACCTTGCTGGGAATAGATGCGGTGAGTAATCGGCAGCTGGTGGCAAAAGACATTAATGAAAAAGATATGCTGCAATTAATTTCCACACATCCGGTTAAGATTGTTCTAACCGTGATTGGTGGTCAGGGTCACTTGTTTGGTCGTGGTAATCAGCAATTCAGCCCGGCGGTTATACGCGCAGTGGGCAAGGAAAATTTATTGATTATTGCAACGCCTGAAAAAATACATGGTCTGGATGGCAAGCCGATTCGGGTTGACACCGGTGATGTCGACCTGGACCACGCATTATATGGCATGGCAAAGATTATTACCGGGTACGATGAGCATACGTTGTATCGGATTGGTTAGGGAGAAAGAACAAGAAAACGCAAATGAACGCAAATGAACGCAAATGTTTTTTTGCTGTGCGTTTGTTGTGGGTTAGTCTTCAGGCTGAATGCTGACCCGAATGATGCTTTAAAAAAATATCATTTTTACATTTGCGTTTATTAGCGTGATGCACATGGATGTGCGAATGCCGCAAGCGCATGACGCGCAGGAGCGGCGCATTTGCGTTCTCTTTTAATTTGAATAACCGGTTTTTTGGAGATGATATGAATAACACCGAATTCAACCAGGGTCTGATGACGTTTATACAGGCTTCACCAACGCCGTTTCATGCCGTTAAAAACATGGCGGAATTACTGGAGGCGGAAGGATTTGTATGCTTGCAGGAGGCGGATGCGTGGAAGCTGGAAGCCGGTAAAAAATATTATGTCACACGTAATGCATCCTCCATCGTCGCTTTTGTTTCTGGTCGCCAGGCTTTGCAGGAAGCCGGCGTACGTATGGTTGGTGCACATACCGATAGCCCCTGTCTTAAAGTGAAGCCGCAACCCGAGCTGGTGAAACAGTTGTATTTTTCGCTGGGTGTGGAAGTGTATGGCGGTGTATTGCTCAACCCGTGGTTTGACCGCGATTTATCGCTGGCGGGTCGGGTGAATTATCTGGATAACAAGGGTGAGATTGCACAGGCGCTGGTTAATTTTGAAATGCCGGTGGCCACCATTCCCAGCCTGGTAATTCACCTGGATCGTGAGGCCAATACCAGTCACAGCATTAATGCGCAAAAAGATTTACCACCGGTGTTACTGCGTTTGCCCAATAAA
This sequence comes from Gammaproteobacteria bacterium, assembly GCA_016191795.1. Classification (GTDB taxonomy): domain Bacteria; phylum Pseudomonadota; class Gammaproteobacteria; order SZUA-229; family SZUA-229; genus JACPVK01. Next base: position 1,891 of record JACPVK010000027.1, on the reverse strand, counting down.
ACAGACAAACCGGACTTTCGGGATTTGTTGTTGCAATGGCTGAAAAAGAACGATGCAAAATTAAAAGTGCATGAAGTGCTGGATTACGAATTAAGTTTTTACGACTGCCAGCCACCGGCCGTGATTGGTTTGCATCAGGATTTTATTGCTTCGGCGCGTCTGGATAATTTATTGAGTTGTTACACCGGCATGATGGCCTTGCTCCAGGCCGGTGATGATGTCACCAGTCTGCTGGTTTGCAGTGATCACGAAGAAGTGGGCAGTATGTCTTCGTCCGGTGCGCAGGGGACGTTCCTCAAATCCGTACTCGAACGCATGACGGGAGTGGGGGAGAACTTCAGTCGCATGATTGATCGATCCATGTTGATTTCTGCTGATAATGCACACGGCGTGCATCCTAATTTTGCCGACAAGCATGATGATAACCATGGCCCGATTATTAATCAGGGGCCGGTGATTAAAGTGAATGCCAGCCAGCGTTATGCCAGCAATAGCGAAACCAGCGCCATGTTTCGACAACTGTGCAAAAAAGCCGATGTGCCGGTGCAATCATTTGTGGTGCGCAGCGATATGGCCTGTGGCAGCACGATTGGGCCGATTACCGCAGGTGGTATCGGCGTAAAAACCCTGGATGTGGGTGTGCCGACGTTTGCCATGCATTCCATACGCGAACTCGCCGGCACCTGGGATGCGTTTTATTTGTATCGTGCATTGAAAGAGTTTTATCAGTGATATGGTATTGGGGAGATAAAGAAACAGAAAACGCAAATGAACGCAAATAAAAGCGAATGAAAAATATCTTTAACAGCCAGGATTGGCATGAGCAAATATGCATACGTACATGACGATACACAATACAAAGCCAGTCACAGAGACGCAGAGGCAGCAGAGAAATATTTATGTGGATTAGCTCTGTGTTCTCTGTATCTCGGCAACTGCCCCTGCGTTGCACTACCTCCTGCATCTGTGCAGTCGTCTGTGGCAAAGTATTTTTTACGCGGCATCCCAACTGTGTCTGGAATAACCATCATGAACAAGCCTTTCGCTGAATCGTCTGAGCAAAATAAGCAGGTGATATTGCAGATATTGCAAAAAATATTCATCACACCCGGTGAGGTGCTGGAAATAGGTAGTGGCACCGGCCAGCATGCTGTTCACTTTACGCAGCATATGCCGCATGTGATGTGGCAGCCTAGCGATTGTGCTGATCAAATTCCGGGAATGAAGCTCTGGTTTAAGGAAGTCACACATCAGCGTATTCGACAACCACTGGAGCTGGATGTTAATCGAGACTGGCCTGCGCAATGTTTTGATTATGTGTTTACCGCCAATACCCTGCATATTGTTTCCTGGCCGGCGGTGCAGGCAATGTTTGCCGGAGTTGGCAAGGTATTAAAATCGGGCGGCCTGTTTGCACAATACGGGCCATTTAATTACGGCGGTCAGTTTACCAGTGAAAGTAATGCGCGCTTTGATGTGTGGCTGAAAGATCGCGATCCACGTAGCGGCATACGCCATTTTGAAGATCTGGAATTGCTGGCCAGGCAACACAGTATGGCGTTGCATTCCGATCATGAAATGCCGGTGAATAACCGGATTCTGGTTTGGCAGAAAATTTGATTGTATGGTTACAGGATTTGACGCAGAGACACAGAGAAAACAGAGATAGAAATTATTCACACTATGTTCTCAGTCTCTGTGTCTCCGTGTCAAAATATTTTTTGTAATTTTGTGGGTCAGCTCTTGTAGGGTGGGCACATGGTGCCCACGTGTTTCGGCAGATCATGACATACGCGTGGGCAAGAAAGCATGCCCACCCTACGGACTGTGGCAAAAGTCTTTATGGCTAATCTTGTGGGTCGGTCTTCAGGCTTACGCTTTGGAGTCAATC
>JACPVK010000428.1 GCA_016191795.1 Gammaproteobacteria bacterium | reverse complement strand
GATATCGCAATTACCACCGTGTTCACGTGGCGGAACTGTACGCGCTCCTTCTTTTGCCGCTGCTGCAGCTGCATCGGGTTTCATACGGCCCATAACAGCGGTCCCGGCATATGGCAAGGCCGCTAGTGGCGGAACGCGCTCAGGATCGGTTGCTACCAATCCACTTTCACGCTTGTTCCATTCAGCCAGTAATTCTTTTGACGGCAAACAACCAATTAATCCCGGGTGCATAATGCCTGCAAACTCCACGCCGGGAATATGTCTTGAAGAGGCATATATTCCGTGAAAATCCCAACAGGCTTTACGCGCATCCGGATATTGATTCACTAAAAACCCGCCGCCGTTTTCTTTTGCAAAAATGCCGGTAAACCCCCATTCAGAATCTTTCAGGACACCCACATCCAGAATATCCACAACCATTAAATCACCAGGCTCCGCACCCTCGACACCAATCGGGCCGCTCAGATAATGCACCTGTGTTAAATCTACATCACGTACGTCATTTGCAGTCTCATCATTTTTAATCTGACCACCGGTCCAGTCCAGGCACTCTACGCGAAATTCATCACCTGGCTTTACCATCGCAACCATTGGAATCTCCGGATGCCAGCGATTGTGAATGACGCCATTCTGCTCGGATGCCGGCTTTTTCACATCAATCTTAATGATTGTATCCATCTCTGTTGACCTCTACATTTTGAAATTGGTATTGATACAACCGCAACTGGTCATAAGCTCTCAACTTAACGCCAGATATACGGGCCCGATAACTCTTACGTGCCCTTATTGCAGAGTCCATACCAACACAAAAATGGTTAATAAAAACATCATGTTAAAATTTATAGTCAGACAGAAGATTATTGCGACTTCCATTTAATGCACTTTGTTATTGCGCGAAAGTCAAAATTATTTTGTTTTTTGCTGTAATGTGGTGCGTAGCAACGCTAATAGAAAGGTAACAATTACCAGGACTGGGAGATGGAGTTTTAGTAACTAAACAGGGATGTAAATAGAGGAGGATATTACCTACGCTCAGATTTTTTTATTTTTCTTTAAATAACCTGGCGACTAGCGTGGCAAGACTGGGAACCAGCGCTACGCATATAACATTGGCAATACATATACATGACAGCAACACTAAATGGCCGATACTGCAATGCTACACAATAAATTTATCGCAGGCTTGTTTAGCTTCGCGTAATTTGAATGATTACTGACATTATCAGTTTGAAATATCCATCATCCCTGATGGATTATCAATGCAACAAAGTTATTTCATGTCGATTGGAAGCGAATAAGCAACATGGAACAGGAAGTCTTCATCATAACCGAGGGTGTTTACATCATCCTGAAAACCTTTTGTTACGGTGAAAGTGAAGTTATCGGTAGCAGAATAAGCAACTGTCAGGTGGCTTGAATCTTCACCTGTCGCTGTATCGAACATCCAGGTGCCATACAGAATATTGAACTTATCCATGGTGTAATCGAGTGTTACGTACTCATAATCGTCACCACCGGCCTTGTCGTTACCAAAATACACAGTCAGACCCACATCAGCATAACCCAAGCCCAGTACAAACTCGGACAAGTCGCTGTCAGAATATTTGTCGCCAGGAGCAGTCAGGCTGTTATCTGATGGGTAGAGATATTCCCAAATAGAAAGGTCATAACTAAAACCACCCGCTTCACCGGCAAAACCCACGTACAAATCTGTTTCTGTACCGCCTTCTTCACTGGAGGCCCAGATACCTGCATAAGCACCACTTTCGTGGCTGTAATCCAGACTACCTGCAACCTGTGGTGCACCCGCACTGATATCCAGACCACGCCACAAATAGAAGTTAGATACTGTTGCACTGGCTGACATTTCTGCATTGGCCGTACCCGGCATAGCCACCAGGCCGCCCAGTGCCATAGTTGTAGCCAGAGCGATCGGTGACAATTTAATGAGTTTCATATGTTGTTCTCCTCGTATTTAAGAACGTTATTTAAATTTTGCGGTCCCAATGACTGCAAACTAAAAGGGGCAATAATTGGTAATCAGTTGATTGCATGGCTTATACCAACTCATTTATTTCTTTTAAAAACATAAAGTTAATTATCAGCATTCTCCTGGTCAGGATACATTAAGGAATCAATACGCACGCAATTGGTGCATTAATTCGGTGCATATTTAGCTCATTGCCTGCTATTGGTGCGAATTCTTGCATCAACCAAAATTAAAAAGGCCGGTGTCGTACAGCACACCGGCCCGTAATAAAAACACCGACCAACTCATGCCGCCTTATCCAGCATGCCTTTCTCAATGATGAAATCAATAATGCTCTGAACACCCGTAGCGTTTTTCAGGTTCGAGAAAATAAACGGCCGCTCTCCGCGCATTTTTTTTGCGTCCCGGTCCATTACTTCCAGTGATGCACCGACATAGGGTGCCAGATCAATCTTGTTAATCACCAGCAGATCCGAGCGCGTAATCCCTGGCCCGCCCTTACGCGGAATCTTGTCGCCGGCGGATACATCAATGACATAAATCGTTAAGTCGGATAATTCGGGGCTGAAGGTAGCACTTAAGTTATCACCACCACTTTCCACAAACACCAGATCAAGATTAGTAAAACGTTGCTGCAAGGCTTCCACCGCCGCCAGATTCATGGAGGCATCTTCACGTATCGCCGTGTGCGGGCAACCACCGGTTTCAACACCTATGATTCGATCCGCCGCCAGTGATTCGTTACGCGTCAAAAATTGCGCATCTTCCTTGGTATAAATATCATTGGTGACCACAGCAATCTGGTAGCTATCGCGCATACGTTTACACAAGGTATCTACCAACGCCGTTTTGCCGGAACCCACTGGCCCGCCTATACCGACACGCAACACTTGTTTATTACTCATTGTTTAATCCTCATGATCTGAATAATCTTGAATACTGTGTTTCATGCAAGGCGCTGGCAATCGCCAGGCCTGG
>JACPVK010000427.1 GCA_016191795.1 Gammaproteobacteria bacterium | reverse complement strand
GACGCAAAGAACGCAAAGTTTTTTTAAGGGTAAGGCAACGATTACTATCATTTCTGACATGGTTTGACGTCGTGCAGGATGTTTTATAAAAAACATATTTCTTTGCGACCTTTGCGCCTTCGCGACTTTGCGTTAGAAATTTTTATTTATCGTCTTCGGTTTCGTTTTCACCGCCCCAGCCGGCAGCACGGGCTCGCTTCATGGCATCGCCATGAATTTTCTGGTGGCGTTCAAATAATTCTTTAGGCAAGCGGCTGGGCAAACATGCGTACTTGTCCCATTCAGCATTCACTTTTTGCAAAATGCTGTCTATTCCCGCCAGATTCCAGCCTTCACAGGTTTCGGTTTCAGGCAGAATGCCAAACACCCAGGCGTCACGAATAATTTTACCAATGGTGGTCATGCCGCCATTAATTTCATTATTGAGTCCAACGTATGTATCGGGTTTTGACATAAATACTCTTGTCTCGGTTTTACTTCGGGCTTAAAAAAGCCCCTGACCCACAAGCTGTCGGGCAGGGGCTCATGTAGGTAAAATTACCTGTGCTGATTAAACAGCTTTACCGCGGTAAATAACCATTGATGCACCAGCAGACTGCTTGTAGTTGTTAAAGCCCAGCAAGCGAACATGGTTGTTCGGATGTGCTTTATGACAAGCTGCGCATTCAGCCAGGATGGTGTCAACATTGGTTTCGCCAAACATCGGCAGTTTCCACATGTACCAGTAGTTCTGGAAAGCATTCTGTGGTTCGGTATGTTCGATACCTGGATTCCAGCCCTGTTTTACGATGTACTGGATCTGTTCACGGATCTGTGCATCGGTCATTGTTGGCAGGTAGGAGAATGTTTCAAACTTGCGGCTGCTAGTGTCGCTCAGGTTTGATTTGTAGTCTTGCATTGTACTCATTATATGTTCCTCAAAAATTAAATTGAATTCGTTAATAAGGTGTAGGGCGGGTCAGGCGCGAGCGCCGTAACCCGCCGTCAACTTACTTGTGTTTAACGTCCAGTTTGTCAACGGTGTCGAATTCGAATTTGATTTCTTTCCAGGTTTCCATCGCAGCAGCCAGTTCTGGTGAAGATTTGGCAGCCTTGGTAAGAATGTCTTTACCTTCTTTTTCGATTTGACGACCAGCGTTACGTGCTTCAACGCAGGCTTCAACCGGAACACGGTTGGCAGCGGCGCCAGCGGCGTTGCCCCATGGGTGACCCAGAGTACCGCCACCAAACTGCAGTACGGAGTCGTCACCGAAGATGTTAACCAGCGCAGGCATGTGCCATACGTGAATACCACCGGAAGCAACCGGAATAACGCCAGGCATTGAACCCCAGTCCTGATCAAAGAAAATACCGCGTGAACGGTCTTCTTTAATGAACTTGTCTCGCATGATGTCGATCCAGCCCAAAGTGGCTTCACGATCACCTTCCAGTTTACCAACAACGGTACCGGAGTGCAGATGGTGACCACCGGACAGACGCTGAACCTTGGTCAGTACGCGGAAGTGAATACCGTGGTGCGGATTGCGGTCGAGTACAGCGTGCATGGCGCGATGGATGTGCAGCAACATGCCGTTGCGTTGGCACCACTGAGCCAGCTGGGTATTAGCTGACAAACCACCCGTTAAGTAGTCGTGCATGATGATCGGCGCGCCGATTTCTTTAGCGTATTCAGCACGACGCATCATTTCATCAGCAGTCGGTGCAGTTACGTTCAGATAATGGCCTTTACGTTCGCCAGTTTCGGCTTCAGCTTTATGGATGGCTTCCATAACGAAGTCGAAACGGTGACGCCAGCGCATAAACGGCTGTGAGTTAACGTTTTCGTCATCTTTGGTGAAGTCCAGACCACCACGCAGGCCTTCATAGCAGGCGCGGCCGTAGTTCTTGGCAGACAAACCGAGTTTCGGCTTGATGGTGCAACCCAGCAGTGGGCGACCGTATTTGTTCATGATGTCACGTTCAACCTGGATACCCTGTGGTGGGCCATTGCAAGTCATAACGTAGGCGATTGGGAAGCGGATATCTTCCAGACGCAGTGCGCGCAGTGCCTTGAAGCCGAATACGTTACCAACCAGAGAGGTCAGTACGTTTACAACGGAACCTTCTTCGAACAGGTCGATGGGGTAAGCAACGAAAGCGTAGAAGCAAGTGTCGTCACCAGGAACGTCTTCGATAGCGTAAGCACGGCCTTTGTAATGATCCAGGTCGGTCAGCAAGTCGGTCCATACTGTGGTCCAGGTACCAGTTGAAGATTCAGCGGCAACAGCTGCTGCAACTTCTTCACGTGGTACGCCAGCTTGCGGGGTGATCTTGAAGCAAGCCAGGATATCAGTGTCTTTCGGGGTGTAATTAGGCATCCAGTACGTTTCACGGTACTCTTTAACGCCTGATTTATAGCTCTTGGCCATGTGGCATCTCCTGTTGTTAATATGAATATGTTCGTGTCACCGCCCGCCGGCGGTGCCAGCGCTGAACCGGGGATAAATCTGCCCGTCGTTCAGGGGTGCGCAAATATAGTCAGCTGTAACCATAAATACAATTCAGTATTTCTGATTGTAATCATAAGTATTTATTTATATCATTCGTATAGTTTTCATGTGATCAAATGCCTGCTTAAGGCAGTGCCTCCTGAATCAAAGGTTTATGCCACAGGGCTTGCAGGGGATATGAGTGAATTTTTGTCTGCACCCCGGGCCGATAAAATGACCTGTTGAGAGGCAGGCGACAGCCGGTAGTGCGCTTTGTAGCCATATTTTATGTATATCGGGATTAAGCGGAGTTTGTCATGCGTGTAACCTTGCGCCAGCTGGAAGTATTTGAAGCCGTTGCCCGACTCGGCAGCTATACCCGTGCATCCGAAACCCTGCATTTAAGCCAGCCAGCGGTTTCCATGCAAATCAAACAATTCGAGGACAATGTCGGCCTGCCGCTGTTTGAACAACTGGGTAAAAAAATTCACCTCACTGCCGCAGGCCGTGAAATGTATCGTTATTGTCAGAGTATCAACCAGCTGCTGGACGAAGCCGATACGGTGATTGAGGAGCTCAAGGGTGTGCAAAGCGGCAAGCTCGCTATTTCGGTGGCCACCACCGCCAGTCATTTTACCACCCGGCTGCTAGCGGCTTTTGCCGAGCAGTATGAGGGCGTGACCATCAGCCTGGATATCACTAATCGTGAAAGCCTGAAAAACCAGCTCGAACACAACGAGCCCGATCTGGTTATCATGGGCCAGCCACCGGAAGGTGTGGAAGTGGAGTCCACTATTTTTATGGAGAATCCGCTGGTGCTGATTGCAGCGCCCAGTCATCCGCTGGCCAAAGCCAAAAAAATTCCGCTGAAGCATTTTGCCGCCGAGCATTTCGTGGTGCGCGAAGAAGGTTCGGGTACGCGCGGTTCCATTCAACGGTTTTTTGAAAATCATGGTGTGACATTTCATACCGGTATTGAGATGAGCAGTAACGAAGCTATCAAGCAGGCGGTAGAAGCGGGGTTGGGTTTGGGCATAGTGAGTATTCATACTCTTGAACTGGAGCTGGAAACCCGACGTCTGGTGATACTCGATGTGGAAGATTTTCCTATTATGCGCAACTGGCATATTGTGCAGCGCGCCGGTAAGCGTTTGTCGCCGGTGGCTCAGGCGTTCAAACAATTTGTACTTGAAGATGCGCAGAAGTTTATTCGTTTGCCGGTGTAGCGAAGGCGCACCTGCAATTTTATGACATTGGGCCAGTGTATTTATTATCCGGGATTAATTAATGCAACCAATTGTATCCATATCTAACCTGTCAAAAACCTATGCTACGGGTTATCAGGCGCTCAAAAATGTCAATCTGGATATTCAGCCGGGTGAAATTCTGGCACTACTTGGACCCAATGGCGCAGGTAAAACCACGCTGATCTCAATAATTTGCGGAATAGTAAATGCCAGTACCGGTTCGGTTAAGGTGGGTGGCTACGATATTGTTGCCGATTACCGCACCACGCGTAGCATG
>JACPVK010000026.1 GCA_016191795.1 Gammaproteobacteria bacterium | reverse complement strand
TTTCGGCTCAGGAATAGATACCTGCATTCGCCGGTATGACGATGTATTTATCTTCCATTATTTTATTTCTTGATAAGCGGCTCTTCCCACTCAAAGCGCGGCAATCGTGTAAACGCACGATGCAAACCTTCACTCCATTTTTTTTGCAATGCTTTGTACATGGGTGAATTAATCGACAGCTTCAGGTGATAGGGTTCTTTGATTTCATCTTTGGTATGTATGCTCAGTTCGATAGGCAAACCCACCGACACATTACTGCGTATGGTCGAATCCAGTGAAACCAGCGCACAACGCGCCGCATCTTCCAGTGATGTCTCCAGCGTGATGATACGGTCCAGTATCGGTTTGCCGTATTTGTTCTCGCCGATTTGCAAATAGGGCGTTTCCGGTGAGGCGCTGATGTAATTACCCTGCGGATAAATCAGATATATTTCCGGTGGTTCGCCAGCAATCTGGCCACCCAGAATGAAGGTGGCTTCCGCCGTGCTGGTGCTTTTCTCCATGGCATCGGCATGTTGGCGTTGCTCCTTTTGACTGAGCTGTCCGATGTAATGGGCCAGTTCGTGCAAATGCTTGCCTTTGCACAAGTTGAATTTGGCCTTGGGATCCTCCAGGTCAAGCCGTATGTTATTAATGACGGCCTGAGAAGTTGCCAGATTACCCGCTGTTAACACTACACACATACGCTCACCCGGCCAGGTGAAGGTATGCATCTTGCTGTAGGTTCTAACATAGTCGACACCGGCATTGGTACGTGAATCGGATGCAAGCACCAAACCATTGTTAACGCTGATTGCGAGGCAATATGTCATGCGGTTTTCCTGTGAACCATTATTATTCAGAATACCATGTTGCGCACCAATAAAAAGCGCGAAACCGTATCCGTGCACCAAAATGAATTGCGTGCATCGTATATTGGACGTTTAATAAGCATTTTTACAAGCTTGCACGGATTTTGCATTTTACAAAGGTACCAGGTTATTCAGTAGACAAGACTACTCAACCGCTCACCATCAAACTGAAAAAATTATGACTATTCGCTGGGGAAGTTACAAGGTTAAAAATCTTTATGACGAATTAATTCGCGCCAGTGGCAAACCACGCCCGGCCGCTGACGCCCTGGCCAGATATTTACACGCCCTGAAAGATAAAGACATAGCAGAATGCAAGGCGGCTGCCGAAACGGCCATTCATGTCATGGGCATCACCTTTACTGTCTATTCAGAAGCAGAAGGCTCTATCGACCGCGCCTGGCCCTTCGATATTATTCCTCGCATCATCGATAAAAAAGAATGGGTTCAAATTGAAGCCGGGCTCAAGCAGCGTGTCCGGGCGCTGAATATGTTCATTGATGATTTATATCATGACCAGCGCATTGTTAAAGACAAGATTTTTCCCGCCGAGCTGCTGCAAGATTCCAGAAACTTTCGCCCGCAATGTGTGGGCGTTAATCCGCCATTGGGAATCTGGGCACATATTTGCGGCTCGGACCTGGTACGCGATAAAGACGGCACGGTTTATGTGCTGGAAGACAATTTGCGTGTACCTTCCGGCGTGTCTTATATGCTGGAAAATCGCCAGGTAATGAAACGCGTATTCCCGGACATGTTTGAACAATGCAACATTTTGCCGGTGGATGATTATCCATCGCAGTTATACGACACACTGGCGTCTTTGTCTCCGCGTCCCGGTGATCAACCGGAAATTGTTGTGCTCACGCCCGGCATTTATAACTCGGCCTATTTCGAGCATTCTTATCTGGCGCAGCAAATGGGGGCCGAGCTGGTTGAAGGCAGCGATCTGGTTGTTGGCAAGGACAATATTGTTTACATGCGTACCATTGAAGGCCTTAACCGTGTCGATGTGATTTATCGCCGCACCGATGACATGTTTCTTGACCCGGAAGTTTTCGACCCCAATTCCATGCTGGGTGTACCCGGCCTGATGCGTGCCTGGAAAGCCGGCAATGTGGCACTGGCCAATGCACCCGGCGCCGGTGTTGCCGATGACAAGGTGGTGTATGCCTATGTACCGGCCATGATCAAATACTATCTGGATGAAGATGCTATTTTACCCAACGTGCCCACATATAAATGTATCGACAAACAGGAACGCCAGCACGTCATCGACAATATCGAAAAAATGGTGGTGAAACCGGCGAATGAATCCGGTGGTTACGGCATGTTAATTGGCCCACACGCCAGCCGTGAAGAACGCGAAAAATTTGTTCATTTGATTCGTCGCGATCCACGTAATTATGTTGCGCAACCCATGCTCACCTTATCCACAGCACCCACCATGGTTGGCAATCGTGTGGAGCCGCGCCATCTGGATTTACGTCCGTTTATTCTCAGTGGCAAAAACACTTATGTCACCACGGGTGGCCTGACACGTGTTGCCTTACGCAAAGGCTCGACCGTAGTTAATTCATCGCAAGGTGGCGGCAGCAAAGACACCTGGATCGTTGACACGGAGGCTGCATCATGACAATGCTCTCGCGTGTGGCCAACAATATTTACTGGATGGCACGTTACATTGAACGTGCGGAAAACACCGCGCGCCTGGTGAATGTAAACACCCATTTGTTACTCGACCTGCCCAAAAAAGTGCGCCTGGGCTGGGCACCCATTATTGATATCGCCAGCAGCACGGATTATTTCTACAGCCTGTATAAAGATGCCGACGAACGCAGCGTGATTCGCTTCATGGTCATGGACGGCAAAAACCCCAGCTCCATTTCGAGCTCACTCGCCATGGCACGGGAAAATGCACGCACCATACGTGATATTATTCCCCGCGAAGCCTGGGAACAGGTTAACGAATTACACATGAAAGCCAGGGCCGATGCCGCCAGTGTGTTAACGCATCGTCATCGGTTTGATTATTTACGTTCGATTATTCTCGGAGCACAAACCATTACCGGTTTGCTTTCCGGCACCATGACCCATGATGAAGGTTATGCATTTTTACGCATGGGCCGTAACCTGGAACGTGCAGACATGACTACGCGCATTATCGATGTACGTTCCGCCACATTGTTACCGGAAATGGCAGAAGCCTTAACACCTTTTGAAAATCTGCAATGGATGAGCGTACTCAAATCACTCACCGCCTACCAGATGTATCGTAGGCAAATGCGACTGCGTGTACGTCGCCCTGATGTACTGAAATTTTTACTCCAGGAAGAACACTTTCCTCGCTCTTTCTATCACACCTTGCGCGAAGTTGAACACTGCCTGGCCGTGTTGCCACGCAATGAAAAAACATTACAACTCACCACAAAGTTACAACGCACATTACTGGCCGCCAAACCGCAGGATCTCAAACAGGAAAAACTGCACGATTTTATGGATGAGTTACAGCTTGGGTTAATTAAAATTCACGACAGTATTCATACAACCTATTTTTGACGGTGCCTGAACAAGATTATGATGATAACGCGCAGCACATCCGTGATATGAAAACATTCTGTGTGTGCTCTGCTTCCCTACGGCTACGCCGTAACTTATGATGCAAGCAATAACCAATAAAACTACAATTTGAAAAACATGGTTATAGTAAGACCATCCTCTTATAAATAATGCCGGACACAGACGGCACGCGACCTTATCTAGAAAATGCCCGCGGACTTGATATGACAGACGCCAGAGGCCAGGTAGACAGGCCGGAAGATATCACTATAATGACGCAGTCCTACCCTTTACAGGCAGTTTCGTCTTGTCCCATATTATCGCCATTCTCGAAGATGATCAGGCACAGTCACAGCTGATAGAGTGCTGGCTGGCATCCGCAGGTTACAACTGCCATCAATATTCAACTGGCCAATCCTTACTTGATGCCATTAAGACTATAACGTTCGATATCCTGCTCATTGACTGGGAGCTACCCGATATCAATGGCCCGGATGTTATGAATAAAATTCGCAATGTAATGCATCTGGATACACCTATTATTTTTATAACCAGTCGCGATAGTGAACAGGACATAGTTACTGCCTTGAATAACGGAGCCGATGACTACCTGGTAAAGCCGGTTCGACAGTTTGAGTTTCTGGCACGGGTCAAGGCGAACACCAGGCGAAAACAGCAGTATGAGAACGACACTGACCTGAATAAGTTTCAACCTTATAAATTTAATCAGAAAAGCCAGGAAGCATTCTTACATGGAAAAAATATTGAGTTATCCAGCAAGGAATTTGAGCTGGCATACTTTCTTTTCTGTCATGAAGGTAAATTACTGGAAAGAAAGCATATCCAGTCCAATGTATGGAAACAGGATGCTGACTTAAATACCCGAACAGTCGACACCCACATATCCATCATACGAAAAAAACTCTCTATATCACCGAATAATGGCTGGCGACTAAAAAGCGTTTACGGCCACGGTTACAGACTTGAACGGCTTGGTTAACCGCCAGCTAAACATAAAAGTGAAATGACAACATGAATGCAAAAACCTGCAATCTTGGCCCGCTTAAACCTTTTCACTTTTTATTAATTATCTCACTGCTATCTATCTATCCTGTCATTGCATCCGCCGATGACTGGATCTACACAACCCGCCCTGATGACACGCTTTGGGATATAAGTAAAAAATACCTGAAGAGCGCCAATTACTGGAAACGATTACAGCAGCACAACCAGGTCGATGCAGCAAAAAGACTGGCGCCCGGTACACGATTACAAATCCCCGTGGAATGGCTGAAAGTTCAGGCAGCCCCGGCAACGGTTGTCGGTATTACAGGTGCGGTCTACATTAAGCAGGCGGCTGGCAATGAAAACAAAAATCTTTCATCCAAAGATACAATCAATATTAATGACACCATCACCACCAAAGATGGGAGTGCGCTGATTCAGTTTGCTGATGGATCCACCTTGCTTATCCAGAAAGACAGCCAGGTCATATTCAACGCGTTAAGTGCCTATGGACAAACTGGCATGGTTGATACCCGGTTTCGACTGCAACAGGGAAGAATTGAAACAACAGTCAATCCGAAACGTGATTCTGGCTCACGTTATGAAATTACAACGCCGGCTGCCGTTGCCGCCGTGCGTGGCACCCGGTTTCGCGTTGCCTATACGGAAGACGAGCAGACCATGGCCAGCGAAGTAGTACAAGGCAGCGTCAATGTGAACGCAGAAGGTGTTGATCAGGCTGTCGATAAAGGCTATGGAACCCTGGCCGAACAGGGCAAACCACCCTTGCCTCCGATAGAGCTGCTCAAAGCACCCGAACTCAACAACATCCCCATCAAAACCAGATCGTTGCCGTTTACATTTTCCTGGCCGAAGCTGGAAGGTGCTGAAAAATACCGTATCCAGATTGCCCCTGCACAGAACCCGGATTCGCTGGTATTCGAAGACCTGGCCATGAGTTCCGAATACAGTCTCGCCACCTTGAATGATGGCAAATATATATTACGTGTGCGAGGCATAGATAAAGTTGGACTCGAAGGATTCAACGGGGAACATAAACTGGAAATTGACACGAATTTTCCCGTTATTAAATTAATCCAGCCTGAAAAAAATATCGAATTAACTGACGCGCCCTATACATTCGAATGGAAACGGGAAAAGAATGTCGTCCAATATCATTTGCAGATATCGAAAAACGAAAAATTTACCAACCTTGTTATTGACCGCATGGAAAAAAGTCATTCAGTGACGATCCAGGAGCCACTGGATTCCGGTGAATATTACTGGCGTATTGCTGCCGTAGATGATCAGGGCAATAAAGGCAGTTATTCGGAAGCAGGTCAGTTCACGGTTCCCGGTCGTGGTTACAAATTCCTGTGGCTGCTACTGTATGCATTACCAGCATTCTTTATTTAGGGCGACAATTGAGCCGATGTGCTCTTTGTTTAAACCAGCCTCATGACGCCTGCCATAAATTACTCGGCCCGCCATCAATCTATCCGATTAAGTATCCTGCTGGCTGGATTATGTCTGGTTATTATCTATGGTGACTGGGCATGGAGATGGGACCGACTGATTTACGACACCGAGTCAAGCCTCATCACGCAAAAAGCGGATAACGATCTTGTTATTATTGCCATTGATGAAGCCAGCTTACATTCAATCGGTCGCTGGCCGTGGCCGCGCGATATTCATGCGACATTGATAGACAAACTTACCCAATACCAGGCCAGGGCTATTATTTTTGACGTTATCCTGTCAGAACCAGGCGGCAATAACCAACATGATCAACTGCTTGCACAGGCCATAAAAAAAAATGGCAAAGTTGTATTACCCGTATTGCTGGAACAAACACGACTGGGCGGACAACTACTTGAAACCTTGCCTTTGCCGGCGTTCACACAAACGGCGGCTGATATTGGTCACGTTCATGTTGAGCTGGACGCCGATGGTATTGTACGCAGCACATACCTCTATGAAGGACTCGGTAATGCACGCTGGCCTCATATTGCGCTGGCGGCGGCGAACCTGATCAATGAAACCGGTGACGCCTACCGTAAACTTGAGATGCACAGTCCAAATGATATTAATAACGCCTGGACCTGGAAACGCAAACATCATTACCTGATTCCCTTTATAGGTCCGCCAGGCAGTTTCAACACAACGTCGTACGAGGATGTTTTAAATGATCACGTACTACCGGAAATGCTTAAGGACAAAATTGTCCTGATTGGCGTGACGGCCGCCGGGCTTGGCGATTCACTGCCAACGCCAGTATCTGGCCTCGCCCGTAGCATGCCCGGTATAGAAATTAATGCCAACCTGTATCAGGCCATTAAATCTGGCAGCCTTATCAACACGGCAACACCCGCATTGCATTATTTCATTGCCGTTGTACTGGTTATATTACCTGTCCTGCTGTTTCCACATCTGACACCACGTATATCCCTGATATTAATCATCAGTGAAATTATTATGGTGTTTTTTTTAACACTCCTGTCACTACACCTGTTTCATTTCTGGATTCCGCCCGGCGCGATTTTAATATCGCTGGTATTAGCCTATCCATTATGGGCATGGCGCAGACTGGAATTTACTGTTCAATATTTAAATACCGAGCTTAAAACATTAACAAAAGAGGCTGACGATATTGAGCAATTTGTATCACCTGCCGGCATCCTGTCTTTTGAGTTTTTGCAAAATCTGGTTCCGGTTAGCGGTATAACCATTTTTGGAGAAAACAACGAATTTATTACCGGATTTGGCAAGGTCTGTCAAAAACGGCAGCCAGCCGCATCGGAATCCGGCTGGACAGCCATAGGTGATAATTTTTTCTGCCGGAGAATATTAATAGAAAAAATAATACATACAATATGTGTCTGCCAGAATGAGGCCATAGAGCCAAATGAACAACAGACTAAAATTATAAAGACTTACGCCAGAAAATTAATACTCTATAAACCGGAACTGGCGACATCATCTGTCGAAATAATTGAATCACGAATCAGGGATATTCAGTCAACCACGGATAAACTGGTTTATTTACGCCAGTTTCTCAAAGACAGTCTTGAGCAAATGACAGATGGCGTTATCGTCACTGACAGCCTTGGCACCGTGACACTTATTAACCAACAGGCTAATCGCCAGATAAACCCCAATGCTCACTCAACATTATTGCATCAGCCTATACAACCGGTACTGGAAACACTCAGCATTGCATCGGGTGAGACATGGGATTCGATCATTAGCTCTTTGCTGTCAAACAAACAATATAATAACCTGCAAATAAGAACAGCTCGGAATACCGACCACATCGTTAATATCAGCCCGCTGTACAAACCCGACCATTCTGTAGCCGGCTTTATCCTAAATATATCGGATATTACAAAAATCAAGGACGCCCAGAGAAAACGCAATGAAATGCTCAGCTTTTTATCACATGACCTGCGTTCGCCGCTGGTTTCGGTACTTGCCATGCTGGAGCAAAATAAACCAGCCAATAAGGATAATGAATTATATAGACGTATTGAAACCAACATCAATCACACCATACAGCTGGCTGAAGATTTTATTCATCTTTCCCGCGCCGAAAGCGATGACAATATTGCTTTTAGTGTCATCAACTTATCAGACGTCATTGCCAATGCCGTCGATACCGTATGGGACAGCGCCAGCAAGAAACATATTTCCATTACACAGGCCATCAATAATGATGGCTGGGTGTCTGGTAATGGCTCCATGCTGGAGCGCGTTATGATTAATCTTTTAACTAACGCCATACAGTACAGCAACGATGGCAGCCAGATAAGGATTACCCTGAACAAATCCGACTCCACCATTATTTGCTGTGTAGAGGACAATGGCCCTGGTATTAAGCAGGAGGATATTCCCTATTTATTTGATCGCTTTACACGCATGGATAAACATAATAACAGGCAGGCGGGAATTGGACTGGGACTGGCTTTTGTACATGCGGCAATTGAACGGCATCACGGATTCATAACAGTCAACAGCAAGCCAGGACAAGGTTCGAGCTTCTGTATTTTTATGCCTGGCGAATCAACCGAATAAAAGCCTCCGCCACCTCAGGTATTTCTACCTGATATGGCGGAGAATTGTTCGCTCATACTATTAACTCGGCGGCAAACATTGTCGGGTTAATGGTTTCGTAGGGTGCGCCGTGCGCACCATTTATCACGGTGCGCACGGCGCACCCTACTGCCGCATAGCCAGATATTGCTCGCTGCCGGATTAATAATATTTTAAAAATTATAAACCAGTGTAATCGCTGTTTCGGTATCCGTATCATCAATACCAACCGGCACTTCTGATGTGGTTTTATAAGTATAAGTCACTTTCATCGACAAACTGCCATTAATCTGGCTGGACAAACTGGTAACTGATTTTGTGACGGTCACATCTTCACCCGCCTCAACCAGCAGGAATTCCTCGAACTTGCTGGTGTCACTTAACGCCCAGTTAAGCCTGGCAGCAGTACGAGCCATAGCTTCACTTTGCGTTGTGCCATCATCCAGTTTTGATTGACGAGCGCCAGGACCTATTTCCAGATCCAGAGTCAAACCTGTTTCATCAACAACACGTCGACCATAACCAATAGCCTCTGAAACACGATATTTATATCCGCTAAACTTGTCGTTTTCGTAGGCGATATTACCAAACAGGTAATTGGGTTTTTCCAGTTTATAATCGCTCTGGCCTGTTAAGCTGTATTTTTCGGCCGTCGTCACACTGTTGTCAGATGCATTCAATGCACTGGCTTCCAGTTTATGACGCCATTCTTCACGCTCTGTGGATACCATGGCTTTGGCATTAAGCGTTTGGGTTTTGGTATTGCCGCTGGTTGCAACATAACCCAGTTCCGCCGATGCTTTCCACAAACTTTCAGGCGTCGGCACAGGGTCTTCAGCAAAAGCAGCACCGGAAATCAGCAATATGGGTATTAGCAGTGTTATTGATTTATTCATATGCGTTCCTGTTACAACAATAATTATGTGATTTATACGGGAAGGATACCTGTATATCCTTCCCATAATCACATCCTGATTAATCACTTGATCACATGAAGCTCTACACGACGATTTTGTGCACGGCCATCAGTTGATGAATTATCCGCAATCGGATTTGAGTCACCAAAACCTTTAGCCGTCATTTGCTCGGCTTTTACACCGGCAGATACCAGATACGCCTTGACTGACTCTGCACGCTTTTGTGACAAACGCTGGTTAGCATCCGCTCTACCTACGTTGTCTGTATAGCCAGCAACTTCCACATTGACATCCGAGTTTTTAATCAGGGTAGCAGCAACATCATTCAATACATTTCTTGATTCAGGCGTCAGTACATTTGAACCCGTTATAAAATTAACACCCTTCAACACAAATGATGATTGCAACTCACAACCCTTGCTATCAACTCTAACACCTGATGCTGAATTGGGACACTCGTCCAGATTATCTGCTATACCGTCGTTATCACTGTCCATCGGTTTTGTCACGACAGGTGCTTCAACTTTCTTTGGAATTTCGCAGCCTTTATCATCCACCTTAACGCCTGCTGCAGTATTGAGACAATAATCATTGGCGTCCAGCACACCATCTTTATCTGAATCGGTGTTTTTCGCTACTACCGCTGCAACCGGTGTTGCCTGAGGTTTTTTCTCATCACCAAATGGAATCACCAGGCCAACATTTAACATCATGTCGCTAAATTTATCTTCTGTGGCAACAGATTCATCATCCATATCCAGGCGATAGCGAATATCGGCACGAATTTTCATACCCTTTTCTGTCATATCCTTCATCAAACCAACACCAACATTAACGAGTGGATTGCTGGTATCGGAGACACCGGTATCTGTTTTCATAAATCCGGCGCCGATGACACCATAAGTCTGCATACCGGCGGTTCTATCAAAGAAATACAAGCCATCAACGATCAGACCACGCTGTTTGTATTCGCCGGAACCTGATTCGGCGCTTAAATTATCA
>JACPVK010000426.1 GCA_016191795.1 Gammaproteobacteria bacterium | reverse complement strand
CAAAGATACCAGAGTCAGGTCTGAATGGCACTTACTTAAAAGTGTGGGAGCGGGCCATGCCCGCGACATAACTATAAAAGAACGAATCCACAAATACACGCTGCTACAAATAAAAGCATTTACTCTTTTGCATTTATTTGCAGACTTGAGCTTTTGATCTAACAGTCGCGGGCATGGCCCGCTCCCACAGTTTAATATAATACCATTTCTCGTTCCCACGCTCTGCGTGGGAATGCGTAGCTTGCCGCATCCGGGTTCCCACGCAGAGCATGGGAACCAGAAAGAATTTTTTTATCGACTCTGGACATTACCACGTTTAAAAGCCTCGGCCTGAAGGCCGACCCACAAAAGCAACCCAAATTTTGATTGGCGTTTATTGACAGCATTTGCAGGTTAATTTTACATGCCTGCCGCGAGCTGGTTCGTTTCAACCTCGACTTAACTCTCTTCACGCATGTGCCGCAGTAACCTGGTCACCATAAAACCCATCACCAGCAACACGAATGTGAGTACCGCCCAGAGTATTAATTTCCTGTAATTTTTTGGTGCGGGTGGCGTCGTTAATTTCGCTTCGCCGCTAATGGCGTGTGCTGTTGGTAAATTCAGTGCCTGGACATGACTATCGCTCTTAACTATTTGTGCAGGAAGAACAGGGCTCACATTTTTCACACTGGCGCTGCCGAAAGCGATGGTATAGAGCCCGGCCTGATTACTCAGGAAACGTATTCGGTGCGGATAAAAAGCAAACTCGATCGTTGGCGGTGCGATATTGGGCTGGTTACTTTCGATCACATCAATGCGCCAGTAACGATCTTGTTCGTTCCACAGGGAAACAGGATCGGCACTATAGGATTCGTTGCCAATGGTTAGTTTATAAATGCTGCCGCGAAACAGCATCTGGTTTTGCAGATCCGCCTGTGTGCCGCTAAAAAGCTCGATTGAATAAATAGCATCGTCCTGCTGCGGATAAATACGCAGGGATTGAACAGGATAATGACCAGGCGTGCTGTAATAAAACTGCTTGTTGTTTTGCCTGAGCAGCGTAGCGGACCCGATTTCCGGCAATGCATTTGTCAGGGTGGTTTTATTGATGATGCCCTTCAAACCAAGCAAGGCTGCTTTTTCAAGCCGGATTTTTAAGTAGCGCTTTAGTCCGTGCACGGGAACATGATTGTGCAACAGCACTTGTTGATTATGCCGAAGCTGAAACACCGCCCCTTCCCCGCCAGACTGCCAGTGCGTGAGGTCATCACTGGTTTGTACAGTCACTGTACTTCTGGGTGATGTGTCGCCATCCCATGTTATTTCCAGAGCGTTGAGACCAGGCCTCGCAGACTTCCCCAGATCAACGATGTAATAAATATCTTCCTGCTTGTGCTCGGCAAGCGGCAAGCTGTTGATGTTGACAATGGTGCCATTATTATTTCGTTGCACATAAACATTGAGATCTTGCAGTGGTTGAAAGAAATTTTCGCTTACAGGAAAAAATACCAGTGGCTCTTCGTTTTCGGTATGAACGACTTTGCCTGATTTACCAGCATGGCTGGCGATGATTTCAATCGGCACCATGGCACCGTGTTCATCGAAGATGCGCAAATCACGCAAGTCGTCGTTTTGTGCATAACGATAAATTTGTTCGTTAACGGTGAATTCATAAAGCTGATGTGCGCCCAGCGTAACGTCTATGCCGTAAGCGAAGTCAGATTTGGTAAGCGGCCCGCTGCTCCAGGCCGGGTTGCTTAAAAACATCAACGCTAAAAAATAGTTAAAACGCAATGCCTCGCTCCTCTGATCAGGCTGCCTGCACAGTTGTTTGTTTAGCCGGCAGGGGCGCAAAGTAACCGACTGCCAGCATCAACACGCCAACACCAATAAAAGAAATAATGCGCTCTACCGTGCCGACATTGGCGAGATCGAACGTGAAGAGTTTAACCACGACTACCGATATCAATCCGGCGCCAACCAGCCAGATGGTACGCCACTGACGTTTGCTGGAGAAAATCATGGTTACCACCGCCAGCAAAGACCAGAGCATCGTCAACGAAGTTTGCGCCAGATCAGAGTGCATCATGGCAGGCAGGCGATACGGTACATCGGCCCAATGGTGCACGGTGCGTAGCAAGCCGCTGGTTAAAATAACAAACACCAGAGCAGCCAATGCGATTTTAATAGGCATTTGCAATTCGCTTAACACATTGCTGATATTTAAACGTCGGGTTATTTGCCACCAGAACAGCATGCAAATAAAACTGCTCACCAGCGCCAGATCGAGTGGATTAATAAGTGGCAAATATTCTAATGGCGCCGCATTACCATTACTGATCACCGCAAAAATCAGCGCAGCAACTAAACTATAGGCGGCAACAGGCATGCTGACATGACCAAGATAATGCGCCTTATATTGTTTAAATGGCCAGGCGATGCTATCCACCGCCCTGATCAACCCAACCAGCGTGAGACTCGGCAGCAAAAGCCAGATGGTTAACGCCCAGACACTACCCGCTGGTAATGATTGATCTATCCACCAATAAGCTTCCCAACATAAAATTACCAGCAACAACCAGACACCCGCACTGTGCTGAATT
>JACPVK010000425.1 GCA_016191795.1 Gammaproteobacteria bacterium | reverse complement strand
ATGAGTTGCAGCAGCTGGATCCTGAACATGCATCGGTTTACACCGAGATGACGCCGGCTTTCGATGCTTATTACAACGCCGGTAAAACAATGGCCAGGGCTTATGTGGCAGAAGGTCCGACTGCTGGTAATCGTATGATGTCTGCGTTTGATGAAAAGGCATCGAAGCTGGCGAAAATGGTGGATGATTTTGTGGTGTCGGCCCGCACCCGCGCGGATGCTGCCTTAATGCAGCAAAAACAAATGTCGGAATCAGCCCTGACCCAGATCTGGATCAGTGGCGTGACAGTGACGGTATTTGTGCTGATTTTGTTTTTTACCATGTCCGGTGCATTGCGTGTGTTACCGGAAATCGTCAATCAATTGCATCTTTTGGCAGACGGTGACCTTACCGTGACTAACAAGATTAATCGTGGCGATGAAATCGGTGATCTGGCCATCACGCTGAATAAAATGCTCGATAGCTTGCAGCAAATGATTGCCCGGATTCGTGGGATGAGTGACCAGCTAACGGACTCTTCGAGCGAGTTGCAGCTTATTGTTAACAAGGCGGATGAAACCACGGCACAACAGCGCTCCGAGACAGATCAGGTAGCAACGGCGATGAATGAGATGACCGCCGCGGTGCATGAAGTAGCCAATAATATCAGCCATGCTGCGAATGCAGCCAAAGAATCAAATGACGAAACCCGTAATGGCCAGCAGGTCGTTGGTCAGACAGTAGCGAGAATTCAGGAGCTGGCAAAAAACATTGAAGCCGCTGCCGATACCGTTCGCCAGCTGGAGCAGGATAGCCAGAAAATTACCGCCGTACTGGAAGTGATTAAAGGTGTTGCCGAACAAACCAATTTACTGGCATTGAATGCCGCCATTGAAGCGGCGCGAGCCGGCGAACAGGGGCGCGGTTTTGCCGTGGTAGCCGATGAGGTGCGCACCCTGGCCAGCCGTACCCAGCGCTCCACCGAGGAAATCAACAAGATGATTGCCGGCCTGCTGAGTGGCACGCGTGATGCGGTAACGGTGATGACCACCAGTCGTGATCATGTGAGATCCGTTGTTGATCAGGCATTCAAAGCCAATGCATCACTGAACAATATTGCCGAGGCGGTGGCGCGTATTCATGACATGAGCGCGCAAATTGCCAGTTCATCGGAGGAGCAGGGCGCTGTCGCGGAAGAAATTAATCGTAACATTGTCAAAATCGGCGGCATGACGGAAGACGCGGCTGAAGTGGCCAAATACGTTGCCGCAACGACACAGGATCTGGCTGCGCTGGCGGTAACATTGCGCCAGGAATGTAGCCGCTTCAAAACCTGATGGTCCGATCGTAAACGAAATTCGAATCTTGCGGAGGTAACGGACCATACCCAACACTATTCAGTTAAGGCGCACCTGCAAAAGAGTCTACTTAACTTAATGGCATACGGGTTACGTCCGTTCCGTCATCCGCCCTGTCTTACGTCGAGTCCATTTCAAAATATATTGTTACAGAAAATTAATTCTTCAACTTCTGCAAAACCATACAGGCATTGGTGCCGCCAAACCCAAAGTTATTGGTGATGACGGTGTTGAGCTGAACATTATCCCGGCGAGTGGTCACTATCGGCATGTCGGCGACTTTCGGATCCATGGTTTCAATATTGGCCGAGGCCTGGATGAAATTGTTTTCCATCATCAGCAAACAATAAATGGCTTCCTGTACGCCGGAGGCGCCCAGTGAATGCCCGGCCAGGGATTTACTGGAGCTGATCGGCGGAATTTTATGACCGAACACTTCGCGAATCGCGCCGATTTCGGCGATGTCGCCTACCGGTGTGCTGGTGCCATGGCTGTTGATGTAATCGATGGGCTCCTTGATGCCGGCCAGTGCCTGCTGCATGCAGCGCACCGCGCCTTCACCGGAAGGGGCCACCATGTCAGCGCCATCGGAGGTGGCACCGTAGCCCACCACTTCGGCGTAGATTTTGGCGCCTCGTTTTCTGGCGTGTTCGAGTTCTTCCAGTACCACGATACCGCCGCCGCCGGCGATGACGAAACCGTCACGGTTGGCGTCATAGGTACGTGAGGCTTTTTCCGGGGTTTCGTTGTATTGCGAGGACAGCGCGCCCATGGCGTCGAACAGCATGCTCATGGTCCAGTGTTCTTCCTCACCGCCACCGGCAAAGACGATATCCTGTTTACCCATCTGGATCTGTTCCACGGCATTGCCCATGCAATGAGTGCTGGTGGCACAGGCCGAGCTGATGGAATAGTTCACACCCTTGATCTTGAACGGGGTGGCCAGACAGGCCGACACCGTACTCGACATGGTGCGGGTGACCATATACGGGCCGACTTTACGAATGCCTTTTTCGCGCAATAAATCGGTGGCGATCACCTGGTTGTTTGGCGAGCCGCCACCGGAGCCGACAATCAGGCCGGTACGATTATGGGATACCTGTGATTCGTCCAGGCCGGCGTCGGCGATGGCCTGGGCCATGGCGACATAGGCGAAAGCGGCCGCATCGCCCATAAAGCGTTTAACCTTGCGGTCGATCAGATCTTCGAGATTGATGTCGACGCTACCAGCCACATGACTGCGCATACCCATATCCTTGTATGCTTGCTGAAATTTGATACCTGATTTGCCGGTGCGCAGCGATTCGGTCACTGCCTGTTTATCGTTACCCAGGCAGGACACTATGCCCAAACCGGTGATGACTACTCGTCTCATGTTGCACCTAGAAATTATCAGTTCTGGAAAACAGCCCCACACGGAGCCCCTTGGCAGTATAAATCTCGCGGCCATCGACGGAAACCGTGCCATCGGCTATGCCCATGATAAGGCCGCGTGCGATAACCCGCTTAATGTCGATCTGGTAAGTGACCAGTTTGGCCGTGGGGAGCACCTGGCCGGTAAATTTTACCTCATCCACGCCCAGTGCGCGGCCCTTGCCGGGATGGCCCAGCCAGCCCAGATGAAAGCCTACCAGTTGCCACATGGCATCCAGGCCCAGACAGCCTGGCATGACCGGGTCGCCCGGAAAATGACATTCAAAAAACCACAGGTCGGGATGTATATCCAGCTCTGCCTTGATTTCGCCTTTGCCAAATAAACCCCCTTCATTGCTGATATGGGTAACCCGATCCATCATCAGCATATTGGGTACTGGTAGTTGTGCGTTGCCGGGGCCAAATAATTCGCCATGACCGCACTTGAGTAATTCTTCCCGGGTAAAAGATTGTTGCTTCATTCTGAGCTCACTGTATTCGAGGCGTGGCATTGTAACGAAATGCGAGGTTGATTGTAATGATATGGCTCATGGCAGAATGGTGTTTGATGTCTGTGAAACAACCCAAAAGCCGGATCGGGTCCGGCTTTTTTGTTATTGGGGGGAGGGGTGAAATCAGTTCGTGAAGAAGCGCTGGCTGAATTTTACCTGGGTGCTGGTGGCGTTGCCTTCAGGTGTTACCTTGATTTCAAAATTAAGCGTTTCATCATTGCTGATCTGGGTTTCGGCAATGTAATAAATGGCGTCGCCATCCTGTATTTCGCGAAACTCAAGGTTTTTAACCTGTGCGGTGAGATTGCTGGCGAAGCCCGTCACTTTCGCCCTGTGGGGTGTGGTGGCTTTGCCGGCGCCGCGTTTTTGCACGGTTATATTAACCATGGCGCGGTTATTGCGGCGTGTGAGCTGATAGGCCTGGGCAATTTCCGGCGTCAGGGTGTCAGTACGCAGGGCATTGTAATGCACCGCATACTCACCGAAATCGACAACGTTCTCGGCTACAACAACCGTTGAGGCAAGGCAGGTGAGCAGCAGGGCCAGCAGGGAGTAAAGGGGCTTCGATACGCGCATGACAAATCTCCTGAATTATGTTCTGACATTTATTGGTGTGGGATGCCGCGAATTAATCGGGCATCCACATGATCTTACTGACATCATTGTTTGCTGACTATAGCAGTGGTTTGGTTCGGCATGTATTGGCATTTAAGTGATCATTAATGTGCTATGTTCAACACTATGCCATGAATAATATTTGAGCCTGAGTGAGTTATGTCACGACCGCCTACAGTGCCGATGTTTGATGTGTCGCTGCTGAAACACCTGATTCCGATATGCGAGTTGCAGCTGCAAGACCGGCATACACTGGCCAGTAAATCCCATGTCCTGGCATTACAGCGTGGTGAAGAGCTGGTTGCTGCGGACCAGCACCGGTGGTTGCTGTATTTGCTGGAAGGAAAACTGGATGTACGCGCAGCCAAACAGCCATCTGAACTGTTTGATGCCAGAGATAAACGCGCATTGCATCCGGTATTTATTGAGGGTGAACACAAGAGTCACGCACAGGCCCAGACGCCCTGCAAAATAATCTGTTTTGATCGCCAGTTATTTAACACATTACTTGACTATGAATTTATCAGTGGCACGGAAGTAACAGCCATAGAAACCGACGACGGAGAAACCAACTTGTTTAATGCCATTATGCATGCTTTTAACGCTGGCGAATTGCAGCTCCCCAGCCTTCCCGACATTGCCCTTAAAGTAAAAACAGCGGCCGCCGACCCGGATGTGTCTATCGCCGATGTAGCACATATTGTCGAAGCCGATCCGGCCATGGCGGCGCGGCTGATTCAGGTAGCGAGCAGTGCTATGTATCGTGGACTGACGCCAGTGCACAGCATCCGTGACGCCATTATGCGTATGGGTCTGGTTGCTACGCGTAATCTGGTGATTGGCCTGTCGATGAAGCAACTGTTCAAAACTAAAAATCCCATGTTGATCGATCGTATGCATGAACTATACGACCACAGCATAGAAGTGGCCGCACTGTGCCATGCCGTTGGCCACCGGGTTAAGCATCCGCGGGAAGATTATTTGTTGCTGGCCGGGCTGGTACATGACATCGGGGTGATTCCTATTCTGGCCTATATCGATAGCACCGGCCTGGTTGTTGAAGATTCTAAAGCGCTGGAATCCATTATTAATAAATTACGCGGCGTCGTGGGTAGCATGGTAATACGACACTGGGAACTGCCAGCAGAACTGGTTACGGTGGTCGAAGACGCCGAAAACTGGCATCGCGATTCTGGGAATAAAATGGATATTTGCGATTTGGTTGTTATCGCGCAGATTTACAGTATGTTGCAGCGCCACCAGTTAAAAGACTTGCCAAAACTTGAAGAAGTGCCAGCCTTCAAAAAATTATTTAAAGGTCAGCCAGATCCGGAGTTTGCCAGACAGGTGTTGCATGATTCGCATGATGAGGTGGTGGAGGTTATGAGGTTGTTGAAGATTTAGGAAATGTAGCCAGTGCCTGCTGAATAAAAAACCTACGCCGTATAATTTTAACCTACACGGCGTAGTTTGTTATCAGAAGTTAAGGCGTGCGCTAATTTTAAGACTTGTCTCATCGCCGATATCACTAAAGCCGAAACCAACCTGTGTCGGTGTGCCAGTTATATCCATTAAGAGACCAATTGCAAATCCGGTATCAGTTTCTTCAAAAATATCAACGCGAACAATGTTGGCTTCTAACTCGGCTGTGTTGCTGAGTTCGTGACGTACGCCAGCAGAGAGAACGTTACCAGTGTCATCTTCTGATCCGAATCCGTCAATTGAGAACTCAGCGTCAAGGTAATCGATGCCAGCTACAAAATCAGTGCCTGCAGCTAGAGGAGTGTGAAATGTCACGCCGATGCTGAGGCTGTCCAGATCAATGCCGTAATCGTAAGACAGGGTTTCATAGTAGCCATTAATTGCAATATTGGGAGTTACAGCGGCTGACCCTGATAATGAAACGCCATCGCCATCGACACTGAAACCTTCAATGTCCAGGTCGGAGGAGATGTAGGCGCCTTCTACATAGCTGTAGCTCAGTGCGGCCTGAGCAGTAGCCGAGAATAATGTGGTGATACAGGCTGCAACGAGCAGATATTGTTTTTTCATGTGAATTCCCTGGAAAGTTAAAATGGGTATTGTTGTCTATTACTAGAGCCAGGCGAGTGTATTGATCCGTTGTAATCGTGTCAAAGAAAATAAAGGGCTGGGGGTGTTTGACACGTGGGTCTGATTGGCGAAGTGTAATGAGGCGAAGGTAAATTGCATTCATTGCAGCATATATTTAAATGCCCGCACATTTCTGTTTTCTCCTTCGCATGCCTTGTATTCCCACGCAGTGTATGGGGACGAACAACATGGTTCGCACAGCTGGAGAAAAAACCGGATTCAAGCCTCTGACACGGCCGAATAATGCAATTATCAGGACGAAAACTGCCTGAACATTCCCCCAATCGATTTGGCCAGAACTGTTGAACGATTCGGATTGCGCATCGATTGATGAATTGGCTGCTGCATGCCCGGAATATTAATCAGATCAGCCACTATAGCGGTAAAAAAATCCTGGCCTTCACTGCATTGCGCCAGATTTTCCAGATACACCAGCATTCGTTTCTCATCGCTTAATGTTTCCCAGCAGCGACCGGCAATGGCCGCCAGTACATCAGCATGGCTTGCACAGGGATGTGACAGTGCGAGTTCTACCGCCTGTGTGGCACTGGATGAGCCGCTCAAGGCGCGCAAACAACAGGAAATTACACCGGCGTCGGTTTCATTATGTGCAAGTAGTTGTTCCAGTTTTTGTAACAGGCTGCTGGCGAGAGTGTCGCCTATGGCTTCGTGTTCAATGCATTGACACAAGGCTTCGAATGGTTGCACAGGTAAACTGGGTAAGGCTGAAGCCAGTAATTGTTCGTTATCATCTTGTGGCAGGCGCGCAGCGATATCAGCTATGCCCTGAAACCCGACAAAAGCCCATTGATCATAACCGGGTATGCCGGCGAAATAATCACGGGCATGGGCATAGAAGCGTGAAGGGGGCTGGGCAGATTGCAGTGCTGCTTTTGCATGGAATACGGCGAGTTGTTCCTGTTTGGGTTTGAAGCCGTAAGGGTTTTGCGTTTTGTCATCCTGTTTTTCTGTCTGTTGCAGGCGCTGTAAAAAATCCTTACGTATTTTTTCATCAAGAAAGCCCCGGTTATCCAGCGGCAAGCGTACAAACCAGATCACCAGATCGTTGCTGTCCGGTTGCAATATCATCATGCCCAGCCAGGCTTGCTGTTGTAATGGCCAGGGCCACTGGATTTTTCCGGCTTCAAATTCTGAAAAAATATCGGCACGAACCAGTTGTATGCGCCTGCCCATATCAAATACCTGAAAGCCGCTGCCGGTGTTTTGAAGAAATTCCTGAATGCCGTTTAGTTGTGTCATGTTGTGCAGGTAAGTTTGTCGTTGATGACTGAAAGAGTTGATTTGCCATCCAGGAAATCGAGCAAAAGCTGGCCGCCATGATGCATGCGCCAGCCTTGCAACAGAGGCAGGTCGCGTTCACCGCTGACCAGTGCTTCCAGTTGCTTGCGAGATGCAATACTGGCCGGGTTGATTTTATGCGAGGCAGCCTGTTGTTTGAGTAATGCTGTCAGGGCGTCAACCAGTGCATCTTCATCGGTACCCAGTTTGCGATATTTGGGTAATTTAGGCCAGGCATCCTGTGGCAGTTTTTTAGCTTGTTCGATGCAATGTAAAATTGCGTTGGCATCGTCCTGTGAGAATCGCGCATTTTGCATGGAGCGCAAGGAAAAAATTTGTGCAGCAGTGGATGGTTTTTGACGCGCAATATCAACCAGCGCATCATCACTGATAATGCGTTTGCGGGGTTTGTCACGTTGTTGTGCAGTGTTTTCACGCCAGGCTGTGGTAGCCTGCAATATTGCCAGTTCAACACCGCGTAACTTTTGATGAGCTTTTATTTTGCGCCACATGTCCTGTGGATCTGGGGTGTAGAGCTGCGGGTTACACAGGGCGCGAAAATCCTCGTCCAGCCAGTCTTCACGTTGTAATGCGTGCAGCTGTTCTGCCAGCATGGGGTAGACCTTGCACAGGTAATAGACATCGCCACCAGCGTATTCAATTTGTTTGTCACTTAACGGGCGTTGTAACCAGTCGGTACGGGTCTGGCTTTTGTCTATGTCTTCACCCAGATATTCCTGGATCAGTGCTGCATAACCTATTTGTTCGCCCATGCCCAGTAGCGCTGCTGCAATCTGGGTGTCGAATACCGGGGCGGGTAACATACCGAAGGTGTGCAGGAAAATTTCCATGTCCTGCCATGCAGCGTGAAATATCTTGAGGATAGTGTTATTGGCAAACAGACCAGCCAGGGGTTGCAAATTTGATATGGCCAATGGGTCAATGCAGTAGGTATGCTGTGCATCAGCCAGCTGTATCAATGCCAGCTTCGGGTAATAGGTGGTTTCCCGGTGGAACTCCGTATCAACGCAAATACTCCGGTTTTGCCCAAGTTGGTGGCAGGCGTGTTCCAGAGCGGCAAAATTATCTATATATTCAATATTCATGTAGGTGGTCAGGTCAGGATACGGGCTATATTATATGCGGATAGACTCTTACACTTCTAATAAGAACAGATTTATATGAAACGATTTTTCGTCCATGATATGGAATCGCTCACCGGCGCAGGTTTTGCAACGGTAATTTTGCTTACCCTGCTAAGCGTCACTGTAGCCCTGCTAAGGCTGGATAGCTGGAATGAAGAAGTTTTCGACCTGGTGACGCGCGTGTCACTGGAGGGTGAATACACGCATACCATGCGGGACGTGATACGCAAGCGGGAAGTGTCGATACAGCGCATGCTTGCCAGTAATGACCGTTTTGAGCGCGATGAGGAATATGTTCGCTTTACCAGTTATGCCGCGGCCTATGCCGAGGCACGCGAAAAACTGGAGCGCGAGATCACGTCACCGGAAATACGTGAACATTACCAACGTGTTCAGGATGCTATTAATTATACCCAGCCGTTTCATGAGCAACTCACCGAGGCCTTGATTCACGGCAATATGGATGCAGCTGAAATTCGTGCAATAGCCGCCGAAGGCTCCAGAGCGCAGGAGAAAGTGGTGATATTGCTCGATCGACTGGTGACGATGCAGCGTGAGCGTCACCAGCAGGTGATTGAAGACTACCACCAGACACGTCGGCAAATTCTGTTTTTGACGGTGCTGATTTACGTGGTTAGCGTGGTGATTGCCGTGATTGTGGTGCGCCAGAGCAGCAAGCGTTATAAATATGTTTCGCGGTTGTCCATTATGGATGAAATAACCGGAGCCTATAACCGGCGATATTTCGACATGGTGGTCGAAGAGGAATGGAAACGCAGTATGCGTGAATACACGCCGGTCAGCCTGGTGATGGTGGACCTGGATTTTTTCAAGGACTATAACGAAAAATTTGGTCAGCAGATGGCTGATGTGTGTCTGTATTCTGTCTCAAAAATCATTTCCGGACAGCTTAAACGGGCAGCCGATCTTATCGCTCGTTATGGTGGTGAAGAGTTTGCCGTGGTGCTCCCCAATACCAATGCAGAAAATGCCCGGTTACTGGCCGAGCGCATACGTCGTTCTGTAGAAGAGGCGCGTATCCAGTCTGCGAATGACAGCGTGAGTCCATGGGTGACTATCAGTGTCGGGGTGGCAACCACGACGGCCGAATTTAATCAGTCGAGCAGCGTGTTGATTAAAACGGCGGATCAGGCCATGTACAAGAGCAAGCAATCCGGTCGTAATCGGGTAACCGACGTGAATCTGGCCGAGGTAACCTGAATCAGGTATGTATTTTATTTTTGCGCAGATTGCGCCAGTAACGAATAATGCCCAGATAGTTGAATATTACGTCGGCAAAGTGAACATAGCGCGCCCAGAAAGCAATCTTGATTCGGGATACCAGGGATCTGTTATGCCATTCGCCTGATAGTATTTCCTTACAGTTTGAAAAATCCTGCTCAAACATGCTTATGATCTGGGTGGCAAAATGCGAGTCATCAATTTCCTGATTGGCGTCCAGATTCCATAAAAAATTCCATCTATCGACATTGCATGAGCCAATAGAAACCCATTCGTCACACATCACCAGTTTGGAATGCATGAAACGTGGCTGATATTCAAAAATACGCACGCCTCTGGCCAGTAATTTGGAATAATAATGTTGTGCCAGATAACGCGCCATCTGGTTGTCTGTGATCTCGCCAGGTAGCAGTATGCGTACATCAACGCCTTTAACAGCGGCTTTACATAATGCAGAGCGTAATTTGCGAGACGGAGCGAAGTAGGCAGTACAAAACCAGACGCGTTGTCTGGCGCTGCGAACCTGGTTAATAAACGAGCGTTTTATTTCCAGTAATCGAGGCCCTTGCGTCATGGTAACGCGGCCTCTTTGACGGGCATGCGGTATGATGCAGGCCCGGGCCTCCGGTATTCTGGCAGTTGACCAGTTGTTCCAGTTCTCAGTAAATAATTGTTGCCATTGCTGCACATTATGGCCGGAAATTTTTACCATATTTTCACGCCAGTTGTGCTGAGGCAAGTCGATGTTATCGAGTTCATCACTGAGTGCGGCGCCGCCAACATAGGCGACGGTACCATCGATAATCAGTAGCTTGCGATGGTCACGAAATAGCAGGAGTGATCGCTTGCTGGTGACCAAGGGGTTGTAAATGGTGAGCTGTATGCCGGCTTCGCGCAGTTTCTGGCGCTGTTGTTCGCTGATATTTTTGCTGCCAAAATCATCCAGTAGCAGGTAAGCGAGCACCCCGCGTTGTACCGCGGCCCCTAGCGCATTAAAAAACAGGTCACTGATACGACCGGGATTAGCAAGATACATCTCCAGCAGTATATAATTTTTGGCATTATGGATATCGGCAAGCATGGCGGGAAAAAATGCCGGGCCGTCTACCAGAAGCTCAAAATGATTATCTTGCTGCCAGTCGAATTTGTATTTTTTGGTGAGCGCTAAATCTGTCATACGTATAAAAATATTATTAAGGGTACTCTGGTGAAATTATTTGATTTTATTCCATCTCTCTATCGTGAACAGCTGGACGTTACTTTGCAACCACTGAAGTTGAGCTTGCAAGCCAGTAAAGCATCAGCAGATCAGAATGCCCTGAAAATGGTAGCTGCCTTATTGCAGAGTGTGGACATTATGGAGCGAGCCGATGCTGATATCCAGCAGATTCAGGCTCTGCAGCCGGCAGCCGCAAGTGAAATTGCCGATTACATTTTTAATATTCTGGACCAGCTAGCCATTATTTCGGCACACCGTGGATTGCAGCAACAAATGTTGCAACTCCATCGTCTTGCCTTGCCGGTAGCGTACTGGCTGTATCGGCATAAGGGTGTTATCACCAGGCTGGATGTTCTGGTTAATGCGCTGGCCAGTTATGCCAATGAACTGACGGAAACTTCCCGGCTGGAAGAATTATCGGCATTGGCGGAAAAAGTCGTCGCCATGGCAGATGAAAATATCAGGCGTGATCTTGATAATACGGACCCACGTCGCCCCTGGCGGGTGCTGAATCTAAACTGGGGAATTATTGCAACGCGTACTCACAATGTTGTGGTGATGCAACGAACCTTCGACCAGTTAATAAAAAATATTCCCCTGGATGCGGGGAATTTTTTTCGCGAAGGCATGCAACAAATGGCCATTATTAATTATCCGCAGCATGTGAAAGATGTTATGGAAAAATATTATCGCCACTCCGTGAGTGGCGATAAGCGACATTGATTACCGGGCTATTTTTTAGATACTGCCAGTTGATATTGTGCAAGTAATTCCGGGTTATCAATGGAGCCGTGATGGTGTATCTGTTGCCAGCGGTTATTGTTGTAGCGATAAATTCTGGATGTTCGAATTGCCAGCTCTATTTTGTTGTTGTTACTTAAAAAGAAGCCGCGCTCACGCCCCGCAGTGCAAAACATATTATCTGTTTGAAATAATGTGTAATCATAATACTCGACATACACCTGTGCGGTACCGTTAAATATTTTCCTGTACACATTTTCTATTTCATTCCAGCCTCGTTTAATGCCACCTAATGGGTTCGACATGGAGGCTTCATCGCTGTTGTTCCAGTTTCTGGTCATGATATCAAGATTCTGGTTGTTAAATGCCTGATAGAATTCTACCAGCGCAGCATAAGGACTGTTAGTTGTTTCCGGGTGTTCTGAGCCAGTTATGACGCCTGACTCGAGCTTCGTGTTAAATGTTTTTTGCATAAGTAAATCTCATATTAAAAAATGCTGCCGCATAGTTGGTGAGGCAGCGAATCATGTCGAAACAGTCACTCAAGCCATCCTAACAGAATCAACGCAAGCATTAGTTGTGCGCCAAACCCGATGAGAAAGGTAAGCACTCTGAGAACTGGTAGGGCGAGCGAGTACGATATGAAATGTGCCAGCCGCGCAAAGAAATAGGTCATACAGGCTAAAGCAGTGAGTGACGAGTTCATGCCGGTTAATTGAATGACGAGTACAAGTGGTGCAAAAATAACAAGATTTTCAATAGCGTTATCGTGAGCTCGCATCATTCGATTTGCCCATGCCTTGTTGGTATCGGTCATTCCGTGACGATCCCATAGGGCATTTATAACACCCTGTTCTAACATGCGATTGATGATGTATGGAATCCAGAATAATGCTGTCATTAATGCGGT
>JACPVK010000445.1 GCA_016191795.1 Gammaproteobacteria bacterium | reverse complement strand
GTATCGAGGTGAGTGTTTTTCAGTTTGTTGAATAGTCCCTGGCGTGGATCTAGCAGCATAACAACAGCGCCAGTTGCCTGTCCGGACTGCGTATTTTGCAGCTGAAATACCGGCATGACATAGCCATAAACAGGTTGGCCAGATTCACTGTTGAATAAATTCACCAGGCTGGTAGAGCCTGATTGCAGGCTGTTTTTAACGTGCATGCCTGGCACTGACATATCTTTAGTAAAGCCTTTGCTGGTAATCAATAAGGAGCCACTCTGGTTAACTATGGCAATGCCGTAATCATTGCTCGTTGTCAGATTAACCGAGCTATCCTGTCGTAAATTAAAACCCATGCGTTCGGCAGTGGCCGCCAGCAGGTTTCGAACATGTGACTGTTGCGCTGCCAGTACAATGTCACTCTTGTTATCGGTGCTGTTATATTGTGAAAGATAAAGTTGCAAAGTGGGATTTTCGGCGAGCTCTCGAAGTGTTTCTCGACGCATATGCAGTTCACCTTCGATGGCAGAGCGGTGTAAGTCAGCCAGCATGCCCAGGCGTGATTGCCAGCTCGCCAGATCACGTTGCCTTTCGGTGTCAACATACTTGATGACCAGAAAAATACTGAAAATAAAAAAAACTGACAAGAATATCAGACCGCTACGAGCAGGAAATTTATTAATGATTTTCATATTCTTCATTTAATGTAATTAATTTGGCAAATACATCCACCAATGTTGCTCATTGAGCGAATAAACTGGCACGTAGTGCACAATATGGCGGTGGGAGACTACTTCAGTAACCTGATTATCCAGGATCAGCGTGTCGCCCTGATAATCTACTGCCAGTACTGCATGAGCAACACGTAAATTGGTGTCCTGCAATATCACAATGCGCATGCGCGTTATGTCAAAGCCAAGTTGTTTTAATGATAGTAATTTGGTAATGGCATAATCTTCGCAGTCGCCATTGTTATACAAAAATTGCCGCGGTGTTGCCCAGTAATCATCAAGCCCGTAATTTTCAATATCCAGTACATACGCCTGCTGGTTTGCAAATTCGTTCACCCGCCGAATCTGTTCCATCATAGTCATTTTACGAATGCTGTCGAGAAACTGATGCCAGAGTTTTACATGACAACTATCCAGCAATTTTGTCTGGCATTGGCCTTCAGGCGTGTTGTCCCGGATATGTCGTTCCAGTACCGACAGCCATTGCGGAAAAATCTTCATGTCATTGCGAATGGTTTCCTGATAACCAAATAATCCGGCCGCTGCCGGTAACGAAAAAAGACCGATGCAAAACAGGCAAATTACCCGGCTGGGAAAATATTTCAGGGAACACAAAAGACGCATTAATGATAGCCGCTGGTTGGCGCATCCCGTTGCGCACGTAGTAGTGGTTGCAGACCTTAGGGCCTGGCAACAGGCACGTCAAGTAGTGTGATTCTGGCGGCTGTTTCTTGAAAAAACATGGATTTAAGGTCAATATGCGGCAAAATTTTTGCGAGGAAGCACACAATGAACAAGCTGACATTGCCGATTCTTATTCTTGCCACCCTGTCCATCTCGCCTGCCAAAGCAGAAGAAGCACTGGACCCGCAGCAGCTGTTTGACGAGGCTATGCAAATGCGAGCCAGTGGCGAAATATTTGCTGCCATAGAAACATTTGAACTCATTCTTAGCAGGCAACCGGGTTTGCAGCGTGCCCGGCTGGAGCTGGCAGTGGCCTATCACCAGGCCCGACGTTTTTACGATGCCCGTGAACAGTTAATGAAGGTTTACAATGATCCGGATACGCCAGAAACCGTCAAATTAACTATCACCGCCTACCTGGCGCAGTTGGGTAGTGACGAAAAGGCCGTTGGCAAACGCACTTCCTCATCTGTTTTTGTTTCCACCGGTTTGTTTACCGATTCCAATGTGAATCTGGGGCCTACCATTGAAACGGTTACCGCAAACAGTCGTGAAACCAGTGGCTCGGGCCTGGTGGCCATGGCCAGTTATTCGCATGTTTCACGAGCTACCGGCCCGTTTATTAATAATCAAAAACCGGTGAACCTGTCCTGGCATAGTCAGGCAACGGTGTACGGCAAAATGCACACCGGCGAGGAAAATGAATACAACCTGCATGTACTGGGATTGTCGACAGGCCCGGAGATGATTTCCCACAAGGACTGGCGGGCAGCTTTCAACGTGAAGATCGACAAGATCTATTTTGGCGGTGACCCCTACTCGTTCAATATCGGCCTGAATCCGTCGTTTACCCTGATTTATGGTGATACCGAAGTTCTGTTCGAAAACCTCACCACGGTTCGTGATTATTCGCTGGATACCGGTCTCAATGGCGTTGCCAGGATGTATGGCTTGGGCGTTACGCATTTCTTCAAGCACCAAACCATGGCGGTTGAGGGTGGCCTGCGTTATCACAACAATGGTGCGGATGCGCAATTTCTGCATTCCGACGGGGCCGAAGTTTATGTGGGCGGTCAGGTGCCCTTGTGGCTCGGTGCACGAGGTTATCTGCAGTTAAGTAACAGGGCTTTTGTTTATGCAGAGGCGGATCTTAATAACACTCTCCATCCCGCAACGGCACGTGATGAATCCGAAACACGCTCAACATTGGGCGTTAGTCATGACTTCAGGGAAGGCATGCTGAAGTCATGGAGCCTGAATGGCCAACTGGCACATACCCGTAATAACTCCAATCTGGATGAATTCGATTACGACCGAAATGTGATCGAAATGAATTTGCGACGGTATTTTTATTGAGCAAAAACGCTATGTGTCAAAAAAACCGACGTGATTTATATGAAATCCGTCGGTTCATTTTACAGTTTCTGTTCTGGCCGATGGTCGGTTTACTGGATTATGAAAGCGGATGGATCTAATAAGCAATTGATTATAAAGGGTTGAGGCGTTATTTCTCATCCATTTGGGTAATATAAATATCAGTAACAGCTTTGTATAATCTGGCGACATTCTCCAGGTGGTTAGTCTGTTGAGAATGCCAAAGCTAGTAAGGCACAGCGTGCTAAGTTATTGATTATCAGCTTTGATTAAAAGTATGGAATAGAACTTGATTGTTTATTTCAAGCAAATGTAGACGAGGTGTATATGAAAAAGCTGTTGTGGAGTTTAGCTATTATCCTGCCTGCATCTGTCCTTGCAGCCGAGAATTCTGTTTATGCATGGGGTCCCTGGTCAGAAGGTGTCAAACCAGCTGCCGGTCCTATGTATGTTGCACCCACCCCCGTAACTGAACCCCAGGTGGACACACGTGAGTCACTGGCCCTGTTGCGTGAATACAACAGTATCCAGCCACCGCCACCAATTTCCATAGACACAGGTGTG
>JACPVK010000444.1 GCA_016191795.1 Gammaproteobacteria bacterium | reverse complement strand
TTGCTGAACTTCCCGGTTCAACAAGCTCAACTGCCGATACAGACTCTGCACGAATTATTGTTTGATACTCTCATCCAGTTCACGATAAGCCTTGATATGCTGACCGGCGAACGCTTCAAAATTACCAAACTGGTTGCTGAATGATTCATCCAGATCTTTTTCCGTTACCTTATTGCCATCAAAATTGACAACACGATTTGATTCCAGATCAAAACTCTTTTTGTACTCAATGAATTCGCGCGCTGTTTTTTCCTTGTATTCGTTAAATTCGCGCTTCAGATTTTGTTGCTGATCCTGCATTTGCTTTTTAAATTCGTCAAAGTCGTTGGCCTTTGGCGTCACCACTGCATAATCTTCGCCAGGTGATTCAATATTCAGCTTGCCGGTTTGCAGGGCTACGCTCTGGCCTTCGGCGTTATCGACAACAATGAATGTGGTACCGCGGATACCAATGGTCGCAAAACCTGTTTTCACCTGTTTGGGCTCTTCTTTGGTGCCCAGCGCTTTGCGGAAAACATAGTAAATCTTGCCGCCCAGCTGAGACAGCCAGCCCGATTGTTCGACTCGCAAACTGCTCTTTTCATCCATCACCGACAAGGCGCCGTCATCAAATTGCACGACTGCCTTGCCGCCATCGCGGGTGACCACCGTTTCCATTTTGTTAACCAGATACTGATTCTTTTCGGGCTTTCGTTCTTCGCCCTTATCGTTAACTATGACCACATCACCGTGTACCTTGACCAAACGGGCACGAAATTCATCAGCACTGGCACTCATGGCAAACACCAGCGCTACACCGGCAATCAGTCCAACAATTGATTTTTTCATGGGAATCCTCTCGATCTTTCTTAGGCCACAATCTGGCAGCCATCATAGCTGACAAATACACACCGGCAAACAGTCTGCAGTCAATGAAACAGGGGTTTTATTTCATTTATGTCATTTAGCAGCTTCCAGTTACCACCACCCGCCTGGACGCGTGCCTGCCAGGCACTGGCACGGTCCGAAAATGATTGTGTCTCGGTCAGGAACGCGTCAGCAACGGGCTCGGTCTGTGAGGCATTCCAGACCACCACCCAGGCACCATTAAAATTCACCGGAAACTCGCGCAAGTAACCTTCGCGGGGCTCGTCCGGAAAATCTGAAAAGACAATTATTATTTTGCTACTGGCGCCCTTTGCATTAAACCAGGTTATAGCCTGCAACATGCCACCGGTAATATCGGTATAGGAACCCACACGTGAGTCATCTGCCTGCTGCTCAACCAGATTAAGTAACGCGCGTTTCTGAGCATTGGTTTGTGATGGCCGTGAGCTGAATGTCAGTGCCGCCAGAATATCGCGTTCGGAAAAATTCTCGTTATCGATACGCGCCATGGCGAATGAATCACCCTGCTCCAGGCTGGCAAGTGTTAATTTAATCGTTGCTAACACCTTGTCCTGGTATTGAGCATAGCTGCCGGAACGATCAATCAATACATATACCGCGCGGTGTTCCGGCGTTGATTCACGACAGGACAATATACCCAGACACAACAGCAACAGCACCGGCCATTTCATTCATCACTCTCCGCTATCACCGCTTTTTTTTCGGCGGAAGATGATAATTTTTTTTGCGAGAACGCGCGCTCAAAGTACAGGGGCAGAGCAATAAGCAAATCATATGATGCATTTAACACGCGCGCAAACAGCAACATCAACGATGCCAGCAGACGCACCAGCATGGCCAGAACATCCAGCAACCATGACAGAAACATTCCGGCTACCGTACGTGCTGCGTAAATAAATGTTTCAAATGCGATAACAGAAAAAATCAGTAACAGTGGTAACACAAATCCAATAACTGCCTGACCTAATGCCGGTATCCAGTCCAGCGAAGAGGTTCTGGTATCAGCGCGGACATCCAGTAATTGATTAAGTGCCATACTGTCTGCCAGCAATCCATCCCGGGTGTAAACAAGCAATGACTCCAGGCCCGCCAGCACCAGTAACGCCAGCATAATCAACGTTATCACCCTGCGGCGTTTGCGCTTTTCCATCAAAGCCATATCCGGCAACAATCGGGTAACTCCGGCAGCTTCCAGTAAAAACATTCCCAGTATCAATTGCAAAAAAATAACCACTGCCGTTGCCACATTATGCGAGGGCACACCAAAAAGATCGCCGTGAACCCCAACCACTTCTGAAAGCGGCAATGCCAGTAACTGAAAATTAACAATACCACCGGCACAGGCAATTAACAGCAGGAAGCTTGATAACAACAGGCTGCTGGCAGCCGACCGGGTTAATGCATTGATTGCCTGATCAGCTCCCTGTCGTATTTGTTCATAAGTTTGCATATGCGTATCAATTAGTTGCGCACGCTCGGCTAGCAGGGTGACATTTTTATCCAGTTGCGCCAGCTGTGTATCCATGGCACGCCATTGTGGAGCTATACGATTGAGCAGTGCGTAACGATTGCGATTGGCCTGCCGATATTCGATCAGGGATTTTTCCATGGCACTTTTTAAGGTGCCATGAATATCTGTCAGAATTTTTGCAATAATCGTTGAACCGTGTGCCGGAATTTGTGCCACAGCATCCACTACCTGCAACCATTCCGGTGGCTGCGGCGGCTGTTCGCTGGCACTGGTAACCTCGCCATCCATACGCGCGATTTGTTCACGCATTTCACGAAGCAAAGATGGCCACGCACTCAAGTCATCGGCTAACTGATCCGCGATACGCACAAAGCCTTTTTCCAGTTTGTACTGGTAAATTTCCCGCCCTCTGGTTAACAACACTTCACGGTTACGCTGACGCAGACGCGCATTGACTCCCAGCAAAAACTTTACCAGCAGGCGTAGCAGACGATTACAACCCCCAAACACTATCGAGATAAGTCTCTGTGCCGGCAAGCGAGCTACATATAATATTGCCAGTGATACCAGTACCCAGATCAAACCCGACAACACGGGCTGCCCTGGCAGCCACAGGTAGTCCGTTACAGGCGATGAACCATTACCCAGCATAAAATAAACCTCCACTTCGAGCAGCGAGTGTATGTCGAAGACAGCAGCTTTCCAAGGAAGTGCTACCATCTATTTATTATCACTGGAGTGTAAACGCGGGCCAGCTCACACCCCGCTTATTGCCTTATGTTTGAATCTGCCGAACTAGACCAGAAAATCTCCAAAGAAGAATTCGCACGCCGGGAACCCGAGATACGCACGCGCCTGCTACAGGCACAGCAACGAATTCAGAAAGCCGGTCTGCCCGTATTGATCTTACTGGCGGGAGTTGAAGGCGCGGATCGCAGCGGGGTTGTCAAACGACTCAACGAATGGCTGGACCCGCGATATTTACGCACCCACGCATTCTGGGATGAAACCGATGAAGAGCGCCAACGCCCCTATTACTGGCGCTTCTGGCGATGCCTGCCGGCACGAGGCGAAACCGCGATCATGTTTGGATCCTGGTATACCAGGCCCATTATCGATCGTGTTTTTGATCACATGGATGACAATACTTTCGAGCTGTCATTACAAACCATCAAAACGCACGAGCAGATGCTGGCCGATGACAATCACATTATCATCAAACTATGGTTTCATTTAAGCAGCAACCAGCAACAGGAGCGCCTTGCCGAAAAGAAACGTGCTGGAAAAAGCCCCACAGCCTCGTTGTTTAAAAAGTTTGCAAAACATTATGTTAACTTTCTTAACGTATCCGAACGTGCACTGCGCAGTACCGATACCGCCAGTAATCCCTGGCATATAATCGAAGCCGGCAACAGACGCTTTCGTGATTTAACGGCCGCCGAAATAATTGCTCATAGGCTCGAAACAGCACTGGAAAAACCCCGTCCGGCAGGCGTAGTGAGCACCTTGCCTACACCTGCAAAAAATTTACTAATGGGTGTTGATTTATCGCAATCACTACCAGCTGATTCATATGTTGAACTCCTGAAGAAATATCAGAAAAAACTCGCCAAACAGGTCTGGCAGGCAAAAGATCAGGCACGTGATATTGTGCTGTTGTTTGAAGGCTGGGATGCAGCGGGCAAAGGTGGCGCCATACGCCGTATTACCCAGTCGATCGACGCACGTTTATATAAAGTTATACCCGTCGCCGCACCCAGCGACGAGGAAAAAGCACATCATTATTTGTGGCGCTTCTGGCGTCATATACCGCGCAATGGTTATATTACGATTTATGATCGCTCCTGGTACGGACGCGTACTGGTTGAACGTGTTGAAGGCTTTGCCAGGGCAGATGAATGGCAACGTGCCTATCAGGAAATGAATCATTTCGAGCAACAACTGACTCAGGCAGGTACTGTGTTACTTAAATTCTGGTTACATATTTCTCCGGAAGAACAGTTAAAACGCTTTAAAGAACGCGAAGTCATACCCTGGAAAAAACACAAGATTACCGAAGAAGACTGGCGAAATCGCGAAAAGTGGTCGGCTTATGAATTAGCGGTACATGATATGATCAGCAAAACCAGCACCCAGTCCGCGCCCTGGACACTCATAGCCGGCAATAACAAGTCATTTGGCAGAATCCAGGTACTGCAAACTGTCACAGACACCCTGGACCGCACACTCGGCGATTAATTGTCACATTAATGTCATCAAAAATTCATAAACTGGCATGACCCCAAAAAAACC
>JACPVK010000443.1 GCA_016191795.1 Gammaproteobacteria bacterium | reverse complement strand
CCTCACCCGGCACGCTGACCAGATCAATTTGTCCGTCCATCAAATCCACCAGGCTCTGGCAGATTGCCAGCCCCAGCCCGGTACCACCAAAGCGACGGGCAGTATCCATACTTTCCTGCTGGTAACGCCGAAACAATCGATGCTGTGCATCCCTGGCAATACCAATGCCTGTGTCCTTGACAGAAAAACGTATTCGCTCACCACTTTCGACCTGGTCGAGTAACTCGGCGCGTAACTCAATTTCACCACTGTGAGTAAACTTTATGGCATTGCTGATGAAGTTGTTTAGCACCTGAGACAGGCGCAATCCATCGACAATGTGCGCCCGGCTAAGTCGCGCATCGACAATCTGTCGCAATACCAGACTTTTAGCGCTGGCCACACGCGAATAAGTGTTAATAACTTCCTGTAGTAACTGGGGAATAGAAGTTGACAGCGGTGCCAGATGCAGTTTGCCCGCCTCGATTTTTGACCAGTCCAGAATATCGCTGACAATACGTAACAAGCTCCTGCTGGAATCCCAGGCGGCGCGCAACGTTTCTTCCTGATCATGATTGAGCGGAGTCAGCGAAAGTACTTCCAGCATGCCCAGCATACCGGTGAGCGGGGTGCGGATTTCGTGGCTCATGGTAG
This sequence comes from Gammaproteobacteria bacterium, assembly GCA_016191795.1. Taxonomy (GTDB): domain Bacteria; phylum Pseudomonadota; class Gammaproteobacteria; order SZUA-229; family SZUA-229; genus JACPVK01. The sequence continues at coordinate 3,960 of JACPVK010000443.1, read as the reverse complement.
CCAGGAAGGAATCCTTGGCCCGGTTGGCCAACTCGGCTTTTTCTTTTGCCAGCTGCAGTAATTTTTCTGCCTGCTTGGATGCTGAGAGATCGTGCACGACGCCGGTAAAGTAATACTGCTCCCCCAGTTTCATATTGTTTATTGCAAGATACATGGGGAACGTGCTTCCGTCACGGCGTAGGCCCACAACCTCGCGACTGGTACCCAGGATGCGTACTTCACCGGTGGTTAAGTAATGCTGTAGATAGCCGTCGTGCTGAGAATGATAAGGTTCGGGCATCAACATCTTGACGTTTTGCCCAATCACCTCACTCGCGGCATAACCGAACAAGTGTTCGGCAGCAGGATTGAACATCTCGACAATACCATGCTGGTTGATGGTGATAATTCCGTCAGCCACGGTATTGAGTATGGTCTGGATGCGCGTGGCGCTATCGTTCAGCGCTTTCTGCGCCAGATTGTTCTCGGTTATATCTTTAAAAAGTATCCCTACTCTGCGGCTTCCATCCCCTCCGATACGGAATGCAAATACATCGTAATACCGCTGCATCGCATTTGCTGGATTTTCAAAGCGAATGGCTGTACCGGTACGGGCCACTTCCCCGTAAATCTCAAACCAGTGTGCATCATGATCAGGAACCAGTTGACGTATGGTTTTTCCCAATGCCTCCCGGAGCCCGGTTTGTTTTTCAAACATTGGATTGATTTCAATAAATCTGTAGTCAGTTGCTTTACCGTTAGAGTCATAAAGCATTTCAACAACGCAGAAACCTTCATCCATCTGCTCGAACAGCGTCCGGTATCTTTCCTCACTGTCTCGCAATGCAGACTGGGCTGTGTATTCACTGGTTACATCGCGAAACACCAGCACCGCCCCGATCACCTTGCCATCGCGTTGACGAATGGGTGCACAACTGTCTGCAATGGCGCACTCCCTGCCGTCGCGTGCCAGCAACAGAGTGTCATTCGCCAGACCCTGAATAACACCTTGCGCAAGGGTTGTACTCACCGGGATCGTCGCAGGCTGGCGCGTGTGCTGGTTAATAATGTGAAAGATATCGGCCACCGGATGGCCGATTGCTTCTGCCCGTAACCAGCCGGTGAGCTGCTCGGCAACACGATTCATGCGCGTTACACGCCCTTCGATATCAGTGGCTATTACGGCATCGCCGATAGAATTGAGTGTAACGGAAAGATTTTCCTCTCCTTCAGCGTGTGCAGCTGCGCGTTTTTCCAGCTCCACATTGAGCTGGAGAATTTCCTGTCTTGCCTGCTGGCGACTTAAGGTGACGCGGGCAACAAAAAAGGAACCCAGCGCCAGTAGCAGATAGGCAGCAACCATTAATATCCTGCTACCGGGCAAGTTATAAAGTGAAGCCGCGGAGAAAACAGAATTGGGAACAAATGTTACTATTTTCCAGTCGGCAGAATGTTCATGCTCTAACTCGCTGTCACTATGCGCCGAACCAAAATCTGCGGGCACATGTTGCACGCCCACCAATACGCTGACAGTGGCGTAAACAAACAGCCCCTGGTTTGTAAGCAGGGAACCCCGGTCAGAAGATGAAAGGGTTTGCCAGACTTCGGGAAAATCATGCCCAAAGGTGCGTTCCTTCTTGCCCAGCATAAAGCCCCACTCATCATCACGATTGTCACTTGCCAGCCAAAAACCATCATGGTTTAGTAACACACCATCAGGCGAATCCCCGCCCTGCATAACCTGCCTGAAATTCTGTAGCAGTTCATTGCCCAGGTAATTAATGAACACTATGCCCTGCTTGTGCCCCGCACTATCAAACACGGCTGCGCCGTAACGAATCATCGGTTTATAGGGAATTTCCAGACGATCCTGTTCGATATTCAAATCCAGCGGAGAAATAAATACCTCACCCTGATTGAGCTTGATTGACTTGCGAAAATAATAACGCCCGGACTTATTTTCTAACTGGGCATGCTGCACGATGACTGGCTGACCATTGTTGTAGTTAATGCGTATGACTTCCTGGCCGCTGGTATTCAGGTAACGTATCTGGTCATAACGCCGGGATTCTCGCGCCATGACCAGAAAATACTTTTCCAGCTCCGCACGCTGTATTGAACTGCCATGATCCAGATACGTTTGCAGCACAGGCAGGCTGGCAATGATACGCAGATCTGTTTCAACTGCCGACAAATCCTGTTTAATACGCCCTGTTGCAACCTCGATTCGACTGGCCTCGCGCACTTTTGTACGCTCTATTCGCAAGTCATTGTCGAATCGAACGGCTAACAACAGAATAATGGTCAGTAACGTAGCGATTGGCAGGTAAATAAATGAAAAACGTTTGATAAGGGCTTGCAGGGGAATATCAGAATTAATTCGTGGCATACAAGCTCCATGACAGACAACAAAGTACCAAAATTATTAAGGTCAATCCTTTTCAGTATACTAGCGATATTAGTGGATAGCTTCTGAGGCCAAAACATGTGACTGTCCACAAAAAAAACAGGCCTAAGCCGTGATTACTATATTAACAATTTGATTACCAAAGTCTAATTACCGAATCCTTATATAGCACATTACAAAAATCTGTAGTCATTCGGCATTAATCCGTAAACACGCAGAGAACAGGTAATTTTTTGCATTTAAATTTCTGCAGGCCAGATTGGTAACCCGGCACCTGATCACAACCAGCCACAACACCTCTGTGCCAATCTTTTATGCCCGCTTCCATTTCAGGTTCAACGGATCATCCGGATTAACATGATCCATAAACGGTATGCGTCGGTCACTGTGTGTAATCTGGTATATCAAACCCATCCAGTTGCCCAGTACACCGCCGGCGGTATCGCGCCAGGTGTTGTCTACCTGGTTGATCAGCAGCTCCTCAGGAAATGCCGGCAAGGTGGTTTTATTTTGTATGGCTTCGGTCAGTAAAAAACGAAATTCGTTGCAGATGGCTTTTTCGGATGGGCCAAAATAATTTTCCGGAAACGGCGGGTAATCTTTACGCTGGCCGCTGACGAATGCGCGAATTTCGCGTTTGTATTCCTTGAGTAACGATATGGTGTCGTATTCGGGATGGCCCTGAAAAAATATGGTACGTATGCCATCGGCACTGGTGGCCAGATGCACGCAGCCGTCATCGCTTTCCACCAGCACACGTAAACCGGCGACATCAAATTGTTCGCGGCTGACTGTATTCCATCTTGAATGCGGCACATCAAAACGGGTGTTAATGTCGGTGACCAGGGGATGCGATTTGTCGACAATATAATGCGGGAACACGCCCCATTTCTTGTGTGACTGGGGAATACGCTTCTGTTTATAACGAAACTCCAGTACAGCATGTGTCGCCAGGCATGAACACACGGTTGAAGTGACCGACTCATGTGCCCAGTCAACCACTTCGATCAGGGGCTTCCAGAAAGCCTGGTTCGATAACTCGGAACCCACCACATTGGCACCGGTGATAATCAGCACGTCCAGACCCTCCGCACGTATCTTGCTGTAGGGTTCGTAATATTTATCGATATGTGCACGCGCTGCTTCGCCACGCGGTAATTCATCGAGGGTAAACGGGTGCACATAAAATTGCGCAATGGGATTGCTCTCGCCAATCAAACGAAAAAACTGGCGCTCGGTCGCTTCCAGTGCCGCATCGGGCATCATGTTTAACAAACCAATGTGCAGCTCACGAATATCCTGGTGCAGGGCAAAATCCGGTGCCAGTACACGCAAACCTTCTTCGCGCAGGCGGTCAAATGTGGGCAAACGGTTATGGGCGACTAATGGCATGTAACATTACCTCAGTATTCAGCAAGATTTTTGACACAGAGACACGGAGACACAGAGATTTTGAGTCATTAAAACCATTAATGAACCTCTGTGTCTCTGCGCCTCAGTGTCAGAGTCTTTTATATCAATCCCTCGCAATCGCGGTTTCCAGCAATTGCAAAAAGTCTTTTTCATCACGCACT
>JACPVK010000025.1 GCA_016191795.1 Gammaproteobacteria bacterium | reverse complement strand
TTACCCACTGCCGCTATGGCTGGCATTCTGTTTCTGGTAGCGTGGGGATTAATCGACTTTCACCATATATCGTCCATTGCACGCACCAGTCGTACTGAAACCCTGGTCTTATGGGTGACACTTATCGGCACGCTTATCAATCTTGAGAAAGGCATTTTCCTGGGCATCATTCTTTCGCTGATCATGTATTTATTCCGCACCTCCCGTCCAGCCATCTATTCTGTAGCGCCCCTGGGCAAAAAAGGCGGGATTGTTTTTGAAGAAGTGAAAGCCAGGGCGGAGTGTCCACAAATTCGCATGATACGTATCAATGGCTCGATATTTTTCGGCGCTGTTGACCACATACAAACTTATTTGCAACACATAGATGAATCACACCCGCAACAAAAGCATGTGCTTATTACCGGTCGCGGTATTAATTTTATTGACGTGGCGGGTGCCGAAATGCTGGCTCAGGAAGCCAAACGCCGAAAAAAAATGGGTGGCGCATTATATTTTTATCGGCTCAAAGATTCCGTGTATAAATTTTTGCATAAAGGCGATTACCTAAAGGATATTGGTGAAGGCGCATTCTTTCCTGCCATGTCGAATATCACGCATGGTATTTATCACACGCTGGATCCGGAAGTTTGCAAAACCTGCAAAACGAAAATTTTCCCTGAATGTCATGGCCCGGTGTTACCGGATGGCGAACCCTGGCCAAAATAAACATTCGACAACTTTTTGTGTGGGATATCAGACAAATAGCTCGGCTGCAAAGGCTCATCAATTAATATGATCAGCTATTCTGCCGGGAAAGGCCTATAGTGGAAATCTGACCATCGCCACCCTTTGCCACCAACCGGCGCCTTTAACCAGGGTGGAGCTTACGCAAGGAACTGCAGGATACGCAGCCATACAAACGGCAGGCGATGTGTCACAGGAGATTAACATGCTTACCTCACCCCCCGTAAACAATGCCCCCGGCATCAGATTCGAGTTTTTGAACTGGGTAGCCAGTGATGCGATGCCGCGCGACCAGACCCAAAGCACATTACTGCACGAACCGAAGTTTCGCGTTAGTAATATTGACCCCATGTCAGGACACGATATTGAAAATGCCAGCAAACAACCATCACTGGTGGACGGAAACCTGACTATATATTTTGAATCAGAAAAAACACGTACGGCATTCAAGGACATGCCACTTAACCATCCCTATCTGCATTTGCCCTTCCCGGCAGCAGACAATGACGACCGTGGCGGTTAATACTCAACCGCTCTTTTAGAAAATCACCTGCAATTCGGGTTGACGAGAAATCGCCAGCCTGTTTTTTAATACTCTGTTTCCCAAATGCGAAATTCCGCGAAGCAACTACGCGATGATGCGGTGTAATCAATACCCGCTCACCGCGCCTTAAACAGAATCCAAAACTTTCCTGCTATTGCTGAGGCGACGGTGTCAACGATGTTGATAACGGCATTTCTCAATGCGCCATTAAACACGGAGCCATGTCTGAGAATCGAGCTGACGTGGTGTCCTGTTAATTGAAAGTTGCACAACAAAAATATTTCCGGAATGTCATGGGCCGGTATTGCAGGATGGTGAGGCATGGCCCAAATAAACAGCAAGCTACACAGCCATTGCTGTTGATGCCGGGAGCATGTTTACTCTCAAATAATCAGCCGCCACTAAGAGCCTGCACTATTTGTACCGAGTCGGCTGGATGTAGCGCGTGCGTAATATCGAAGACCTGAACACTGTTAACAAAAAACCGCATGTGGCCGCGCATTTTGTCCTGCTCATCGATCACACGAAAACGCAACCCGGGATATTGACGCTCAAGATCAGCCAACAACTCGGCAATGGTTGTACCACTCGCATCGACCTCACGCTGTTTGGTGTAAGAAAGCAACGGACTGGGAATCAGAACTTTCATAAACCGGCCTCATATTCAACTTTGTCATACCGGCAATCCCTGCCGGTATGACTGCACGAAAAATAAACTCAAAACTCAAATCTCAACCACTTCTACAGCATAAATTTCCGGCAAATGCCGCGCGATACAATGCCAGCGCTCACCCGCATTACGGCTCATCCATAATTCGCCACTGGTAGTTCCGAAGTACAAACCAATTTCATCCTGCGTATCCGCTGTCATCGCCTGACGTTTCACTGTCCACCACGCTTGTGCAGCTGGCAACCCGTTATCCTGCCGCTGCCAGGTTTTGCCGGCATTTCTGGTTACATAAATGGCAGGCTTGCCATCCGGGCTGGTGCGCGGCCATACATCCGAACCATTCATTGGCAACACCCACGCCGTATTGTCATCACGCGGATGCACCACCATATTGAATCCCACATCGCCGACTTTTTTCGGCATGTTTTTGCCAATGCGTATCCATTCATTTGATGGCCGGTCAATGCGATAAATGCCACAGTGATTTTGCTGATACAAACGATCGGGATTACTCGGGCACATGCGCACACAATGCGGATCGTGAAAGGTACAAGTAGTCGCATCAAAACCCGGCACCGTTTCCATGCCATTAATTAACGGCGTCCAGGTTTTCCCCTGGTCGCGCGTTTCATGCACACCACCACCCGACATCGCAAAATAAATATGTTTCGGATCGCGCGGATCAACAATTATCGAATGCATCTTCGGCCCATCCGGCGTGCCGTCCTGAACACTGCCCATCCACTCACGATATTGCATATCGTCATTGATATATGAGAACGGCTGCCAGGTATCACCACCATCTTCCGAACGAAACAAACCCTGTGGTGAGGTACCCGCGTACCAAACATTCGGTTCGTTGGCGTGACACGGCGTTAACCAAAAGGTGTGATCAACCGTGCGCGGATTTTTATCTGTTTTCGTAAATGCCGGTGGCTGCTTCACTTCCTTCCAGCTTTTACCCAAATTGGTTGAACGAAACATGGTTGGCCCGAGATGCCCGGTTTTACCCGTGGCAATAATGGTTTTGCGATCCCGCGGATCG
>JACPVK010000424.1 GCA_016191795.1 Gammaproteobacteria bacterium | reverse complement strand
TTATGCAACCACTATTGTGGTGGTTGCATAACGGCTTCTGGTGTAATGCCAGCACATAGTAACTCTCCCTGTTTCATTCTCAGTTACCTGTTGATTGTCAGTCATTGCAGCGTGTAATCAACAGCAATCAGTCTGGCTGGTTACAGCTCTATCCTTTTGATGTTTAGTGTGAAAATAAAGAAACCCGGTCTATATACATAATGCCCGGTGTGGTCGGGTTGAGAATTGCATTCAGCTGCTCAAGCTGTCCCCAGGCGATCTCCGTGTCGTCATAATAATATCCCTGACTTCATATTTGGGTTGGGTGGTCATTGAAAGCCAATCAGGCAAAGAGCGCATTTCTGGCGAATATGACTCATGAATTACGCACACCATTGAATGTCATCATAGGTTACAGTGAATTGTTAAAAGAAGAATCTCAGGGAGCAGGGAATGAACAATTCGTTCAGGATCTGGAAAAAATTTTACAGGCCGGTATTCACTTGTTTACCCTGATAAATGATGTGCTGGTGAGCAGTAAGCCGGGTGAAGGATTTGTGTATGTGGCGCATTTGCCCAGACGAGTTAAAATCAGCCATAGTGTGATAGTGCAATGATTAAAATTCTGGTCGTCGAAGATAATGAACTGAATCGCGATATGTTAACGCTACGTTTACAGCGCCAGGGTTATGAAGTGGATGTGGCTGCTACCGGTGAAGAGGCTCTGTCGAAGGTCGAGCAATATAAACCCGATTTAATATTAATGGATATGAGTTTACCGGTTATGGACGGCTGGGAAGTGACGCGTGCTTTGAAAAAAAATTCCGATACCCGCAGTATACCCGTCATTGGTTTGTCGGCGCATGCGCGTGATATCGATATCATTAAGGGATTGGACGCAGGCTGTGATGCCTACGAAACCAAGCCGGTTGATATGCTGCGTCTGCTGGAAGTCATTCAATCAATTGTTGGTAACAACAAAAATCCATCATAGTCACTGGCCTTATGTCATGATTTGTTCGAATGTGTCGAGCAAGATATAAGAATGATGCTGTTTGTCGGCCCCGCGACTGTCCGGTTTGCGTATGGCCAATAAATTTTTTATGCCATAATTTCGCGCGGCGTCCAGTACCTGAAAGTTATCATCAATAAACAAGGTGCGTTTTACATCAAAAGGCTCAACTGACTGTAGAGCTGGCCAGAAATTAGCATGTTCCTTGGCGTGCCTGAGTTCGTGCGACGTAATGATATGATCAAAGTGGCGATCGAGTCCGGTTTTATTCATTTTAATAGCGAGGCTGGCGGAGTGCGCATTGGTCACTAGCACTACCCGTTTACCATGCATGTGCAAATATTGCAGAAAATTTTCCACGCTGGGGCGCACCGAGATTTTATCGGCAATTTCATGCTTAAGCTGCGTGATATCGAGTTCGAGTTCGCGCGACCAGTAATCAATGCAATACCAGTTCAAACTATTTGCCACGGCGCTGTATTTGCCGTTGAGTATTTGTCTGGCTTCATCCTGGCCAAGCTGATGCTTTTCGGCATAGCGAATCGGCACATGCTCAAGCCAGAAATGATTGTCAAAATGCAAATCCAGCAAGGTGCCATCCAGATCCAGGAATACGCTATCAATATTTGACCAGTCAAGGGGCATGGGCTTTTCCTGTTTAGCGAACTACAATAGGGTGCATTGTAACTCTGGAAATAGATAAAACCTATGCAAGCACTTAATCTTGAATATTTATGCCGTGTTGTAAACGATATTGCAGTTCAGGCTGCTGTTAAAATACTCGAAGTTTACAACAGTGAATTTGCTATCGAGCACAAGGAAGATAAAAGTCCGTTAACCGCGGCGGACACCGCAGCACACCATGTTATTGTGGATGGCCTGACCGCGCTGACACCGAATATCCCGGTTTTGTCTGAAGAGTCCGCCAGTATTCCTTATGCGACACGCCAGACCTGGCAACGTTACTGGCTGGTAGATCCCCTGGATGGCACGCGTGAATTTATTAAACGCAATGGTGAGTTTACCGTGAATATTGCATTGATTGAGTCCGGGCGCAGTATCCTCGGGGTGATTGTGGTACCAGTAACCAATGTTCGCTATTTTGCGTGGCGTGACGGTGGTACCTGGAAACAGCAGGGTTCACAGGCGGCAAAAAAAATTCATGTATCCAAAATAGACAGCAGCAAGCCGTTGCGTGTGGCGGGAAGCCGTTCACACGGCTCGGATAAAATGCAGCAGTTCATTGAAAAAATTGGCTCCTGTGAAATGGTGTCGATGGGTAGCTCATTAAAGTTCTGTCTGGTTGCTGAAGGCAAGGCTGATTTATATCCGCGTTTAGGGTTAACGTCGGAGTGGGATACAGCGGCAGCTCAATGTGTTGTGGAAGAAGCCGGCGGTCATGTGACCACAACGGATATGAAACCCCTGCGTTACAACACCAAAGACAGTTTGTTGAATCCGGAGTTTTTTGTCTTTGGTGACAACAGCAGAAACTGGCAATCCTATTTGCCGTAAGAGTATTCAGGCAAAATAACGTCCAGCGCTGGCGACAGCAATGACCAGTAATCCCAGTGATAAATTCACGGCAATTAACTGGCGAATTTGAGCCAGCGCTGCACCACCTGCAGGCCATTGTTCAGCCAGTACCGCTTTTTTCAGGCGCTTGAAAGGCGCGAAATAAACGTGCATGTAAATCAGCAGCATTAAGGTGCCCAGTCCATTCATGATGTGCACATACAGTGGCGTTACCGCCATGCTTTGCCAGATCGAAAAAATCATCGCGTAACCGGTAACGGGTAGTAGTACGACTGTTATCCACACCACCGGAAAAAATTGCGTAAATACACCCACCCACAAACGCAGGCGCAACGGCGGCTCCAGTTGCGATGCCGCCACCGGGCGCAAACACATATAGGCGAAGTACATACCGCCTACCCAGATAGCAGCCGAGATGACATGTAGCAGTAAATAGAGACTGTTGAGATTCATGTGAAGCCTGTTCGAGTGAGTTGATTGTTGAAGGTAGATAAAATTCTACCGATATTTCTATTGCCAGGCGCAGTTAAATTATCAGTTTTCGGGCG
>JACPVK010000024.1 GCA_016191795.1 Gammaproteobacteria bacterium | reverse complement strand
CCCTACAACAGCACAAATTTTCTTAACTTAACGGCATTGAGGCTGACCTGCAAGAACACGTGGGCACTCCGTACCCACCCTACAATAATTTTTTTATTCTCTGCGCCTTTGCGTCTCTGCGTTGAAATCTTTTGCTGTTAGTTGATGAAGTTGAGCATCTGGCCATCACGCCCCGCCACGGTAAATTCTCAGATAACGATCCAGACGCTCGAACACAGGTTCCATTTCATCCTTGCGTGGCAGGAAGACAACTCGCAGGTGATCGGGTTTGGGCCAGTTGAATGCCGTACCCTGTACCACCAGCACTTTTTCCTGGCGTAACAATTCCAGTACAAAATTTTCATCGTCTTCGATGGGATACATTTCCGGATCCAGACGTGGAAACAAATACAATGCGCCACTGGGTTTCACACAGGACACACCGGGTAATTGATTGAGCATATTCCAGGCGTATTCACGCTGTTCGTATAAACGGCCACCGGGGCGGATTAAATCCTGGATACTTTGGTAACCACCCAGTGAGGTTTGAATGGCATACTGCCCCGGCACGTTGGAGCACAAACGCATGGAGGCAAGCAACACCAGTCCTTCAATATAATCCGCTGCCAGGTGCTTGGCGCCGCTGATAACCATCCAGCCCGAACGGAAACCGGCGACGCGATAGGTTTTGGACAGGCCATTGAAAGAAACAAACAACACGTCATTCGCCAGTGATGCCATCGCAAAATGTTCGGCATCGTCATAAATAATCTTGTCGTAAATTTCGTCGGAAAAAATCATTAATTTGTGTTTGCGTGCCAGAGCGATAATTTGCAGCAGTGTTTCCTTGCTATACAGCGCACCGGTTGGATTATTCGGGTTGATAATAATTATGCCGCGGGTGTTGGGCGTGATTTTGCTGGCCATATCCTTGATATCGGGCTGCCAGCCGTTGCTTTCATCACACATATAGTGCACCGGCTTGCCACCGGACAGGGAAACGGCCGCCGTCCATAACGGATAATCCGGCGCCGGTATCAGCATCTCGTCGCCATTATTGAGCAGGGCCTGCATGGCCATCACGATCAGCTCACTGACACCGTTGCCAAGGAAAATATCGTCGATCTCAACATTGGCAATATTTTTTTGCTGGCAATATTGCATCACCGCCTTGCGTGCGTGATACAGACCTTTGGAATCGCTGTAACCCTGGCATTCGGCCAGGTTATGCATGACATCCTGAATAATTTCGTCAGGCGCCAGCAGGCCAAAGGGTGCCGGGTTGCCTATATTCAACTTGATAATGCGAAAACCCTCGTCTTCCATGCGACGCGCTTCCTGCATTACCGGCCCGCGAATGTCGTAACACACCTGATCCAGCTTGATAGATTTCTTGATTTTACTCATGTTTGCCAGCAATACCCGTTCGATTAATACGCCTAGTTTATGTTATGTGATTCCACTTGCACATAGACCTATAATGCCACGACTCACTATTTTTAGAGGTCCCCATGCACATTGTTGTCATTGATAGCCGCCAGCTCGCAGGCGAAGCGGATTTTCCCATGCTCGACCTGGACAAGTATGGCTGGCAGCAATTTGTGCAACTGGAGCAAACCGAAGTCGCTGACCGCTGCTGGCGCTCGGATGTTGTCATCTCATTCGCAACGCCTGTCACCCGTGAAGTGATCGACAAGGCGTTTAAACTGCAGCTGATTATTGCCGCCGGTGATAACACGCAACACATCGATATGGATGCGGCACGGCAACGTGGCATTACGGTGTGTAATACACCCGGCTTGTATCCGGATAATGCCGCCCACAGTCAGACAATTTGTCAGCAGGTTATAAACAACATCAATGCATGGCTAAAAAAACAGCCCGTTAACCAGGTCACATAAGATGATGCATAATCGCTACACAGGCTTACAGCCCGGGTTTAAAGACTTACAATCACCACCCAGGATATCAACCACAGGACGGACTTAATAATGAATCAACTGATCGCCACCTTACTCGACTGCCCCAACCTGAGCCTGCGCGTGCTCGACCTGAACGGCCGCGCCATCAAAACCCTGAATCAGGAACAGTTGCGCCAGTACTTTAATGATGCCGCTGCCAGCAACCGGGATTACACGGCACTATCTGGCGAAAAACGCAGCAATCACCTGAATTAACCTGACTTCAAGCCTGTCATCGGCTTTTTGTGATGCAATCACAAATCTCCAAAAATTCAGCCTGAATCCCTCGACTTCAAATTAACCAGGCCTTATTTTCCTCATCTCAAAAGCATTAACTGACAACGAGGTAGCATCATGAAACACCTGAATACCCCTATATATGCCGGCCTGCTGGCCAGCGCACTCACCACCAGCCTGCTCATTGGCTGCGATAACAGTGAATCGCCCACCGGCAAACTCAACCTGAACATTACGGATGCCGCGGTAGACGGTGCCACAGAAGTAGTGGTTGAATTTACCGGCGCAGAAATCAAAGCCGGCAGCGACACTATCGACATTGACTATGCCGCGCCCAAACAAATTGACTTGCTGGCTTTAACCGGCGGTATTTCAGATACCATCCTTGAAGATCAAATCCTGCCAGCTGGCCAGGTAGAATGGATTCGCCTGAAAGTAAATGAAAGTAATAGCTACATCACCATTAATGGTGAACAGTATGGATTAACCATTCCCAGCGCATCGCAATCCGGCCTGAAACTGAATCGCCCGATCACCATTGCTGAAAATGGCATTGCGACGTTCACCATTGATTTTGATTTGCGTAAATCGGTACACGAACGTTCCGGCAACAATTACATGTTACGTCCCACCTTGCGTCTGGTCGATAACGCAACGGACGGCACCCTCAGCGGCACAGTGGATACATCGCTGCTCTCCGCTACTTGCGGTGACGGCGACAAAGCTGCCATTTATGTATTCGAAGGCAATGTGACGGCCGATGATATCGGCAGCGCCGTTGAGCCGGTGACAACCGCAACGGTTAATTTAACAACCGGCGCCTACACCGTTGCCTTTTTGCCGTTTGGTAGTTACACCGCTGCCTTTACCTGTGATGCCGGCATGGATGATCCGCAGACGGATGATAATGTGGTATTTGATGTAACAACGACTGTTACTGTCACCGCCGGACAAACGACTGATCAGGATTTTGGTCTGCCAGCACCACAAGCATAAGCGTTATATCGCCACCCGGCTGCAATGGCCGGGTAGCTTTTTCTGAACTCAATTTATTCACTACAAGCT
>JACPVK010000423.1 GCA_016191795.1 Gammaproteobacteria bacterium | reverse complement strand
CCGTTGTCGTCCCAGAATGCAATCAGCTTGCCCAGTCCCAGAGTACCGGCCAATGAGCATGCTTCGTGAGAAATACCTTCCATCAAACAGCCATCACCCATAAAGACATAAGTGTGGTGATTAACGATTTCCAGACCCGGCTTGTTAAATTCAGCTGCCAGCGCGCGCTCGGCAATGGCCATACCCACGGCATTGGTGATGCCCTGGCCCAGAGGACCGGTGGTGGTTTCAACGCCCGGTGCATAACCGTATTCCGGATGGCCCGGCGTTTTTGAATGCAGCTGACGGAAGTTTTTCAGATCGTCGATAGACAGATCGTAACCGGTCAAATGCAACAAGGAATAAATCAGCATGGAACCGTGGCCGTTAGACAGCACGAAACGATCGCGATCAGCCCATTTGGGGTTGGCCGGATTGTGCTTCATGTGGTCATTCCACAGCACTTCAGCAATATCGGCCATACCCATCGGCGCGCCGGGGTGACCGGAATTAGCCTTCTGAACAGCATCCATACTCAGGGCACGGATCGCATTGGCAAGCTGTCTGCGTGAAGCCATAATATTTCTCCAGATAAAGGTTTTAAATTCGTTCAACGCGTACCGCCGGAAGCAGCTACGCTATCGTTTGTTAATCACTCATCCTGCTTTGATGCCACAGGATTGAAACACTCTAAAGCCGGTATTTTCGGCCAGGACACGTAGCCCAGGCCCGGGCAGATCATTTCACAATGGCATGATCTACCCCAATCAAAGGGGCGCCATTTTCCCTTACTTGTCTGGTTTCAGCAACCATGCAACAAACCTGCATTCCCGGCGCCAGACAGCCCGGGGTATTTCACTCTCACCAACCCGGCATCAGGATCGCTCCAAAACAGCCTAATAATCAGCAAGTTAAGAAGTAACACAACAACCCAACCGGCCAACTCCACCTCAGCACATGCAACAATTGCTTATGGTGGAATCAAAAAATCCATAGGCAGACGCCCCATTACTCAGGCTTCTTTCCATTTAATTGAGCAACCCATACTCGGAATTTGATCTGCCGGGCCCTTACCGGATAATGCCACCTGCTTCATGCCTTCATACAAATCTCGGCGCACATCCGGCGCAGCGGTTTCCTTGCGGCTGGCATCGAGCCGGCCACGATACTGCAATTTCAAATCGGCGTTGTAACCGAAAAAATCAGGGGTACAGACTGCACCATAGGCTTTGGCTATGGCCTGAGATTCGTCAAACAGATACGGGAAATCCAGATCCCATTCTCTGGCAATACGCTTCATGTTCTCGAAAGAATCATCCGGATAATTCACCGTATCGTTCGACATAATGGCTACACTGTTGATACCCAGCGTCTTCAGTTCCCGCACATCGCGCACTATGCGTTCGCGAATAGCCTTCACATAAGGACAGTGGTTGCATATAAACATGACCAGCAGACCTTTCCTACCCTTGCATTGTTGCAGGCTCCAGTTTTTACCATCCACACCGGGCAGGGAAAAATCGATGGCGGGCAAACCAAAATCACATACTGGTGTCTCAAGACTGACCATACTGGCCTCCTGTTCTGGAACATTTAAATCGGGGGGTGCGACATTGCCACGACTGGAAGCCAATTTCAAACCGGCACTCTTTTTATATAGGCATTCATCACCATATGACGATCATGCCGGGCCAGGCGATTAATAGAAATACTTTATGATGCGTATGGCCGGTATCTGGACTGCATGCTAAAATGTGCAGTTCAGTTTTTCAGCATTACAGCTTCGCAAAGGCGACTATGAGCGACGAACAACAGACTCCCATCATCCCTAATGGCCCCTCGCAACTCAAAGACTTGATTGCCAAAGGCAAAGAACAAGGATTTCTTACCTATGCCGAGGTGAATGATCACCTGCCCGAGGACATAGTCGATCCCGAACAGGTCGAAGATATCATTAACATGATTAATGATATGGGCATCCCCGTGCACGAAGTGGCACCGGATACCGAATCCCTGGTTTTGAGCGACGCCAGCGCCACCGATGACAATGCCGCTGAAGAAGCTGCCGCTGCCCTCGCCTCAATTGAAAGCGAACTTGGCCGCACTACCGATCCGGTGCGCATGTATATGCGCGAAATGGGCAGCGTGGAACTGTTAACCCGCGAAGGCGAAATTGCCATTGCCAAGCGCATCGAGGAAGGCCTGAAGCAGGTTATTGTTGCGCTCGCCACCAATCCACGCTCGGTACAGCAGGTTTTAAAAACCTATGATCATTTATTACTGGGCGAAGGCCGTCTTACCGATCTGATCAACGGTTTTCACGTTGAAGGCGAAGACGAAATCGCCATCCCTGCGCCACACCAGAACGCGTTAGCCGAAACCGTCGACACCACGGACACCGAGAGCGATGACGCGGGTGATGATGATGTTGAAGATGTTCCGGCTGAAGAAGATACCGGCCCAACCCTGGAAGAAGCCAAGGAATATTTTGATCGTTTGCGCGCTGCCTACGACAAGGTCATCGCCACACCGGAAAAGAAAAACAAAAAAGCCGCCATCAAGGCCCGCGATGAAATGTCTGAAGCTTTTATGGAATTCAAATTCCTGCCCAGCATTATTCTGTCACTTACAAAAGACTTGCGCGTCACGGTGGACCGCGTACGTATGCTGGAACGCCACATTCTGAATTTGTGCGTTAACCGTGCACACATGCCGCGCAAAATCATGATTCAGTCATTTCCGGAAAACGAAACCAATCTGAAATGGATTGACCAGTATTTAACCGGACACGAATACTCTGCAGCATTAAGTGAACTGGCGCCTGAAATCAAACAAAACCAGACCAAACTTTCTATTCTGGAAAAAGAATTTGGCCTGAACATCGGCGACATCAAGGAAATCAATCGCAAAATGTCCATCGGCGAAGCCAAAGCTTGCCGCGCCAAAAAAGAAATGGTGGAAGCCAATTTACGTCTGGTTATTTCCATTGCCAAAAAATACACCAACCGTGGCTTGCAATTCCTCGACTTGATTCAGGAAGGCAACATTGGCTTGATGAAGGCCGTGGACAAATTTGAATACCGTCGTGGTTACAAATTTTCAACGTATGCCACCTGGTGGATTCGTCAGGCCATCACCCGTTCCATTG
>JACPVK010000422.1 GCA_016191795.1 Gammaproteobacteria bacterium | reverse complement strand
AGGTTACCTGGAACGCCAGCAGGAAGAAATTGAGCGTGCGCGGCGGCAGGAAAACAGCCAGATTCCGGATGATTTTGATTACACACAAGTGCGCGGATTATCGAATGAAGTGCGGCAAAAATTAATTCAGCATAAGCCGGTAACACTGGGCCAGGCTGGACGTATTTCCGGTGTGACACCGGCGGCGATTTCTCTGCTGACCGTGCATCTTAAAAAATCCGACAAGCAAAAATCGGCATAAAATTAACGTGTGTGGTGAATATGACAATTGCATCAATTCCGCTTTTTTACTGGATATTGGCAGGTTTGGCGTTAATATTATTTATAGCAAGCGTGATATCCCAAAGATCACACACAACAGCCGTTAACAGACACAAAAACCAGCAAACATGCGCTGCTCTGGCTGAGCGCGCGTACAGCTTCCAGTCAATGTTTAATCTGGTATTGATGATTTTAACCCTGAGCCTGATCTGGTCAGGCGGATCCTGGCTCTGGGCAAATTATATTGAGCAACTCACTCCCGGAAAATTGGCATTAATCAGTGTAGTGATAGGGCCAGTACCCTTGTTAATTGCACTGCTGGGTGCCGGTATAGCCAAAATGATTGGCGGTAATCTGGATGCGGCGAAGGTAGAAAATTGTAAAGTATTTGGTATTGATATCGGTAACATTTTGTACGGCATGTTCATGATGCACTGGTTCACGATATTTACAGGCGGTTTGGCGATGATTGGCTTGATGGTTAGTGGCATTTGGAAGCTGGTAAGCTGGGTGCAGTGATTCAACCATTGTTAACGTACAAAAACTGGCAAGAAAAACCATTCAACGCAAAAGCGCCAAGAACGCTGAGAGCAAAGCTATATTTTTTAACGATACGCTCCGGGTAGTGGCTTTGTCGCGGGCATGGCCCGCTCCCACAAAAAACTTTGTGTTCATGGCGCCTTCGCGCCCTTGCGTTGGTATTTCTGCTTTTCGATTACATACTGGGTATACAACAGGCAACTAATGGAATCCGAAGATTTACTCCAACAAGGTTTGCAAACCATGGGCATGAATTTGTCCGGCGCTCAGCAAACCAGCCTGATGGATTACCTGGCGTTGATGCGAAAATGGAACAGGGCCTATAACCTCACCGCGGTGACCGACCCGGAGCAAATGGTGATTCGTCACCTGCTCGACAGTTTGAGTATTTTGCCGTTCATCGGCTCGTCACCGGTGCTGGATGTAGGCAGTGGTGCTGGTTTGCCCGGCATTCCTCTGGCCATTGCCCTGCCGCAACATGACTTCATCCTGCTCGACAGCAATGGCAAGAAAACCCGCTTTCTGACGCAGGCCAGGATCGATTTAGGTCTGAAAAATGTGCAAGTGGTGCATGCCCGGGTGGAAGACTTTGAACCCAAACTTCCAGTGTCCATTGTGACCTGTCGCGCGTTTGCCGCGCTGGACGCTATATTGGACAGCACCCGACATCTGGTAACATCGACCACCCGCATCCTGGCCATGAAAGCAAAACAGGAAGACATAGAACTTCCGGCCGGGTATGAGCAGGTGGCCATCCATCAACTGGATGTGGCTTTTCTAGACGAACCTAGACTTCTTATCGAAATAAAACGAGTATGAGCAGGACGGTCAGTCGCTGATGCAAGTTGCATACGACAGCCCTGCGTGTGACGGGTATTTTGCGGTTTACAGGTTAAAAAAATATGAACAGAATCATTGCGATAGCCAACCAGAAAGGTGGCGTGGGCAAAACTACCACGTCGGTGAATCTTGCCGCCAGCCTGGCCGAGATCAAGCGCCGGGTGTTGCTGGTGGATATAGATCCGCAGGGCAACGCCACCATGGGCAGTGGTGTGGACAAGCAATCACTGGAATCCACGGTATGCGATGTGCTGCTCGAAGAAGTCAGCATTCGCGATTGCATACGTTATGTGCCCGCAGCCGGATATTCCGTATTGCCTGCCAATAGTGATCTCACCGCCGCCGAAGTGGAGTTAATGAGCTCCGATGCGCGCGAACAGCGTTTGAAACGGGCGCTATCCCAGGTTAAAGACGATTTCGATTTCATCATTATCGATTGCCCGCCCTCCCTCAACATGCTGACGCTCAATGCGCTGGTGTGTGCTGATGGGGTACTGATACCCATGCAATGCGAGTACTACGCACTGGAAGGTTTGAGTGCGCTGGTCGATACCATCGAGCAGATCCGTATCAGCGTGAACCCGGGCTTGCAAATCGAAGGCTTGCTGCGCACCATGTACGACCCGCGCAACAAGCTGGCGACCGATGTGTCCAGCCAGCTGATTGAGCATTTTGGTGATCGCGTTTATCGCACCGTGGTGCCGCGTAACATCCGCCTGGCAGAAGCGCCCTCGCACGGTTTGCCAGTGCTGAAATACGACAAAACCTCCAATGGTGCACTGGCGTATTTTTCGCTGGCGGGCGAAATTATTCGTAAACAAGTAAAAAGCGGTGTGGTTACCGGCGCAGTAGCCTGACACCGATTCCGGATTCGAAAAGGTTAATTCATGTCTAAAAAGTCTCGTGGCCTGGGTCGCGGCCTCAATGCCCTGCTGGGTAATGCCGCCGAAATCAAGCAACTCACCAATCCGGAGCCGGTTGCCTCGGCTGCTGCCAGTACTTCTAGTTCCGGTTTACAGGTATTACCGGTGGATCTGATTCAACGCGGCCGTTACCAGCCTCGCGTGCATTTTGAACCCCAGGCCCTGCAGGAACTGGCCGACTCCATCCGCGCCCAGGGTGTGATCCAGCCGATCGTGGTACGGCCATTGGGTACAGGCAGTTATGAACTGATTGCCGGTGAGCGTCGCTGGCGCGCCAGCCAGTTAGCCGGCATGGACACCATACCGGCCGTGATTCGCGAACTCGACGACAGTACGGCGGCGGCGATTTCCATCATCGAAAACATTCAGCGTGAAGACCTCAACCCGCTGGAAGAATCGCGCGCCCTGCAACGACTGATCGATGAATTCACCATGACTCACCAGGAGGTTGCGGATTCGGTAGGCCGTTCTCGCACCGCCGTCACCAATTTGTTGCGTCTGCGCGAGCTCAATGAAGACGTCAAAACCCTGGTGGATGAAAAGCAGATCGAAATGGGCCATGCCCGTGCTTTATTGGCCATTACCGGCCACGAACAAAGCGTGCTGGCTAAAAAAGTGGCCGATAAAGGCATGTCTGTGCGCGAGACCGAGGCTCTGGTACGTCGCCATCTAAACCCGGAATCCCATACTGTGCCGGCCGCACCACGCATCGACCCGGACATCAAGCGCCTGAGCGAAGAGCTGAGTGAGCGCATAGGTGCGCCGGTGACCCTGGAAAACAAATCGGGTGGCAAGGGCAAATTAATTATCAGCTATAGCAGTCTGGACGAACTGGACGGCATTTTGACCCGGATTCACTAAGAACATGACCGTTTGTCAGCTGCATAAGAGGTTTCTGATATAGATTTGACTTAGGCAGGCATCCAGTTCTTGACCCTCATCAAGGCGCTGCCTATAATCCGCTCGCATTTTCGAGGGCTTCTACCTGATTTTTCAGGCTAATTTCCGGGCATTCCCAAGTGCAAATATCAGCTAACACCCAGGTGCAACGTGGTATACAGCTGCAGTTGCTGTTATTGCTTTTGTTAACGGGTTTACTGGTGCTAGACCGCAGTATGGCTTTGTCGGCTATGGCGGGTTGTTTTATTGCAACAATTTCGCATATCTGGTTCGCTTGGCGTGCGCTCAAGGGCTCAGCCTCCGAACCAGGGCAAATCCTGGGTGCTGTATACCGCGCCGAGGTCGGAAAACTGGTCTTGATAATCATGCTGTTCATAGCGGCATTTATCCTGATTAAACCGATAAGCGTGGTCAGCCTGATGGTTGCCTACCTGTTTACAACCTGGATTCCCTGGCTGACGTCATACTTTATGGCTGATGACAGCAAACCTGGAGACATTAAGAATGTCCGCTGAAACCATCACTTCGGGCGAGTACATCAAGCATCACTTGCAGAACATGGCATTCGGCCAGCGTGCCGATGGTACATGGGGTCTGGCGCATTCCATTGAAGAAGCCAAGGAAATGGGTTTCTGGGCCATACATCTTGATTCCATGGGATGGTCTATCTGCCTGGCGCTGATTTTCTTTTTTACGTTTCGCAGTGTGGCCAGGTCAGCTACCACCGGCGTCCCTTCCGGTATGCAGAACTTCGTTGAAATGATGATTGAATTCATCGACAACTCAGTACGTGGCTCATTCAGCGCAAAAAACAATATGGTGGCACCTCTTGCGCTGACTATTTTCGGCTGGGTGTTTTTGATGAATTTAATGGATTTGATTCCGGTGGACTGGTTACCCATGCTGGCCAGTGTGATCGGCCAATATGGATTTGGTATGGATCCACATCATGTGTACTTTAAAGTGGTGCCGAGTACCGATCTGAACATTACACTGAGCATGGCGCTGGGCGTGTTCTGGTTGATGCTTTACTACAGCGTAAAGGTTAAGGGTGTGGTTGGTTTTGCCAGTGAGCTCACCATGATGCCATTCAGCGCAAAAAATCCAATACTCAAAGTTGTTTTTATTCCAGTCAACTTTTTACTCGAATTCGTTTCATT
The DNA here is from genome assembly GCA_016191795.1 of Gammaproteobacteria bacterium. GTDB lineage: Bacteria > Pseudomonadota > Gammaproteobacteria > SZUA-229 > SZUA-229 > JACPVK01. Next base: position 2,323 of record JACPVK010000422.1, on the reverse strand, counting down.
GATTTCCAAACCGGTATCACTGGCCTTGCGACTATTCGGCAATATGTATGCCGGTGAAACGATTTTTATTTTGATAGCCTTAATGTACGGCGCCAGTATTGGCATGGGCATTTTTGGCGGCTTCCTGCAATTGGGTTGGGCGATATTCCATATCCTGATCATTACTTTGCAGGCGTTTATTTTTATGACTTTGACTATCGTGTACATGGACATGGCGCACCAGGAACACGGTCACTAACGCATACCCTTTAATTTAACTTTTAATTCTCACAGGAGAACATAATGGAAATCGCAACCGCACTGTTGTACATCGCTGGTGGTTTAATGATGGGTCTGGGCGCATTGGGCGCTGCCATCGGTATCGGTATTCTGGGTGGCCGCTTCCTTGAAGGTGCTGCTCGTCAACCCGAACTTATCCCCATGCTGCGCACACAGTTCTTCATCGTAATGGGTCTGGTCGACGCAGTTCCTATGATCGCAGTGGGTATCGCACTCTACGTTATGTTTGCTCTGTAATTAACTAATAAAAAACATTGGTTAACTTTAATCAAGAGGAAACAGCATGAATATCAATGCAACCCTCATAGGCCAATCAATCGTCTTTTTGATTTTTGTTCTGTTCGTCATGAAATATGTGTGGCCGCATTTAATGGCCGCCCTTGAAGAACGCAGAAAGACAATAGCGGATGGTCTGGCAGCTGCCGAGAAAGGCAAGCATGAGCAGGAGCTGGCTGAAAAGGCCGCGGAAAAACACATCAAGTTAGCGAAAGAGCAGGCAGCCGATATTCTGGTGCTGGCTCAAAAGCGTGCCAGCGAACTGGTTGAAGAAGCCAAAGGCGATGCCAGGGCAGAAGCCGACCGTATTCGCACGGCAGCCACCGCTGAAATTGATCAGGAAGTGAACCGTGCCAAAGAACATCTGCGTCAGCAGGTGGCAGCGATTGCTGTGGCCGGTGCCGAAAAAATTCTCAAGCGCGAAATCGACGTGAAAGCTCACGGCGATATCGTTAATGAGCTGATCGCACAAATCTAGGCAGGCAACTATGTCCGACTTAATCACTGCCGCACGACCTTATGCCAGAGCTGTATTTGAGCTGGCACAGAGTGAATCGTCATTTGCTGTATGGAGTGATGCACTGGGGCTGATGTCAGCACTGGTTACACATGCCAATATGCGCGAAATGCTGGATTCACCAAAAATCGGCGCTGATAAAAAAGCGCAGCTGTTAATAGATGTGTGTGACGGTAAATTAAAACCGGCACAACAAAATTTATTGCGCATGCTGGCAGAGAATGGTCGCTTTGCACTGCTGCCGGATATTTCGGCACTGTACGAAATGATGCGTGCTGAAGCAGAAAGCAAGATTGAAGCAAAAGTTAAATCGGCACATCCGCTCAGCGATGCACAACAGCAATCCATTATTGCTGCACTTAAGAAAAAACTCGGACGTGATATCACACTGGTCACTGAAATTGATGCCACTTTAATTGGTGGTGTAGTGATTCGCGCCGGCGATTTGGTAATTGATGGTTCGGCGCAAGCCAAACTGGCATCACTGGGCCAGGCGCTCAGCCATTAACGGGTGGTTGAGATGAACAATACAGAATACAAAGTTGTGCAGGCACCCGTTACCTCACCCACCACCGGCTCTGCCGTTGGTTCCCCCTCTCCCGGGGCTGGAGAGGGTAAGTCGGTGTCGCTGTGCGACTTTAACGTTTACTAGAGGATCTGAACAATGCAACTTAATCCATCTGAAATCAGTGAACTGATCAAGAAACGTATCCAGAATTTTCAGGTGCAAGCCGAAGCGCGCACTGAAGGCACCATCGTCAGTATCACCGACGGTATCATTCGTGTTCACGGCCTGGCTGAAGCCATGCAGGGTGAAATGATTGAACTGCCCGGTAACACTTATGCGCTGGCACTTAACCTTGAGCGCGATTCAGTCGGCGCGGTGGTTCTGGGTTCATACACGCATTTGAAAGAAGGCGACATTGCCAAGTGCACCGGCCGCATTCTTGAAGTACCAACCGGTGATGCACTGCTCGGACGTGTAGTGGATTCACTGGGTATGCCGATTGACGGCAAGGGTCCAATTGAAACCACCACATCTTCACCGATTGAACGTATCGCTCCCGGTGTTATTGAACGTAAATCGGTTAATCAGCCGGTACAAACCGGTTTGAAAGCGATTGACTCCATGGTGCCAATTGGACGTGGTCAACGCGAATTGATTATCGGTGACCGCCAGACGGGTAAAACGGCTGTGGCGATTGATGCCATCATCAATCAGAAAGGCACCGGCGTTAAATGTATTTATGT
>JACPVK010000433.1 GCA_016191795.1 Gammaproteobacteria bacterium | reverse complement strand
CTGCGAGCGCACGACTGCATGGATGCAGAAGGTACGCCTACAGGAAGTAGGCGGTAGAATCACGCCGGGAGCTAGTGATCGAGAGCAATGCACGACTGCATGGATGGCTAGCGATGTTCCAACATCGCTTTGGCATTTCCCACATCCATGTGGGTCACAGGAGGTAGAACGACTCAGGAGACAAAGTCGAGGGAGCGGTAGCCGAGGAGCGGCGCATGTGCGGCAATCTTTTTCTTTTTGATGAAAAATTCAGGCTGGCCTTGCACAACCAGCAATCCCCTTGCTTGCGACTGGCTCAGGAACGATGACAGGCTGATTATGCATCCTCCCTCACCTCATGGCCTGGTTTTTGTACCTTCCCTATTTTACCAGAGTGTGATCTTCGTACCGGTGCAGATAAATCACATGCTTTATAAATAGCGCCTCAAGGTTTTGCCATCAATTCAGGCGAGGAAGTCTGCCATGGTCAACAAGGATTGTTTTTTTAAACCCGCACGTATCGCCAGCTACCTGCTGTTAGTGTTATTGCAAACTCAGCCAGTATTGGCAGAGCCGCCGCAAAGACTGATTATCCAGTTCGACACACCCTTAAACGTACAGCAACAAAAAACGCTGACGCTACAATTGCAATCCATTATTCAATCCGGTTTTTCAGTATTGCCACACAGCACTGATCAAAAGTGGATTATTGTTATTGATCCGCCAATTGATAAAACAAATCTCGAAAAGACAAATGCGCATATATCCCGGCTCGAGCATGTTCAATATGTCGAGCCTGACCAGATGATGAACACACTAAAATAATGACATTTACATTATAACGATGTCATTCAACTCCCACCAATAAAGGACGATTACCATGAAACAATTTCACATCAAACCATTCCGAAAATTACCCGCCTTATTTTTTGTGGCATCCATAGCATGTTGTTCACCTGCAACACTGCTTGCCGGCCAAAGTGAATCCAGCATACTGTCAAACGCCACCCTGCGCGCAGCACATACCGATACCGACCGCGTGATTGTTAAATACAAAAATAATACCTCCATGGGGAAAATAACCAGTATGTCCACGGCACAACTCGATGCACTGGCGCAACGCTCCGGCATGGGATTACGCCATATACGGCGCATGGCTGATGGCGCACAGGTATTACAACTGGATAAACAGCAATATGGCATACGCATGGCCGACGTTGTTTCCACACTGCGTGCCGATGCCGATGTGGAATATGCCGAAGCAGATATCAAAATGTATCCCCTGTTTGTACCCAATGATTCACGTTATAACGAGCAGTGGCAGTATTTTGAAACCACTGGCGGTCTTAACCTGCCTTTGGCCTGGGATACCACTCAGGGCTCAGGTGTCGTGGTGGCGGTAATCGATACCGGTTATGTGGCACATGCTGATCTGGCGGCTAATATTTTGCCGGGTTATGACATGATTTCAGATGCGACGACGGCACAGGATGGCAATGCGCGTGACGCCGATGCGCGTGACAACGGCGACTGGGAACCGGCCGGTGCGTGTTATACCGGTTCACCATCAAGTAACAGCAGCTGGCATGGCACCCATGTTGCGGGCACGATTGCCGCGGTTACCCATAACAGTACCGGTGTAGCCGGTGTGGCTAACAAAGCCAAAGTATTACCGGTGCGTGTGCTCGGCCGCTGCGGTGGTTATATGTCGGATATCGCTGATGGCATTATCTGGGCTGCCGGCGGAACTGTTTCCGGCGTACCTGCCAATCCTGATCCCGCAAAAGTATTGAATTTAAGTCTGGGTGGTTCGGGTAGTTGCAGTATTACGTCGCAAAATGCCATTAACGCGGCGCGTAATTTTGGCGCCACCGTTGTTGTGGCCGCCGGTAACGAAAACATCAATGCCAGTGATTCCAATCCGGCCAACTGCAATGGCGTGGTGACGGTAGCGGCCACCAATCGCAATGGCGGTCGTGCTTATTATTCCAATTTCGGTAGCGTAGTGGATGTGGCTGCACCAGGCGGTGATGTTACCTCCGGTTCGGGCAATGGCATTTTATCCACGCTCAATGCCGGCACAACCACAGCGGGCGCTGACAGTTATGCATTTTATCAGGGCACCAGCATGGCCACGCCACATGTGGCCGGTGTGGCAGCGTTGTTGTACAGCGTGAAGCCGACCATAACACCCGATGAAGTGGAATCCACATTAAAAACCACTGCGCGTGTGTTTCCTGCCACGTGCAGCCAGTGTGGCAGCGGGATTGTGAATGCAGCAGCGGCGGTCTCCGCCGCGGCAACTGTCACACCACCACCGCCCGGCAACGTATTAATAAAAGGCGTGCCGGTAAGCGGGCTGGCTGCTGCCAGCGGCAACGCATTAACTTACACACTCAATGTACCGGCCGGTGCGACCAATTTGAGTTTTGCTATCAGTGGCGGCAGCGGTGATGCCGATTTGTATGTGCGTTATGGTACCGCGCCTACTACCTCTGCCTATGACTGCCGCCCCTACTTAAGTGGCAATAATGAAACCTGCAACATCAGTACCGTGCAGGCAGGGACGTATCATGTGATGGTGCGTGCTTACACCGCATTTTCCGGTGTGTCGCTGGTGGCAAATTATGTTGAGGCGGTACCGGGTGCCGGTTTCACCAAAACCGGTTTATCCGCCACGAGCGGATCCTGGCTAAATTACACACTGGCGGTACCAACGGGTATGAGTTCATTAAAAGTGAATATGAGTGGCGGCACCGGTGACGCCGATCTTTATGTGCGCTTTGGATCAGCACCTACTACCAGCAGTTATAACTGTCGTCCGTATTTAGCTGGCAATGTGGAGGCCTGTCATTTTACTAACCCAACCGCGGGCACGTGGTTTATCAGTGTTCGTGCGTATTCCAGTTTTTCAGGTGTAACCCTGGATGCGCAGGCGGCGCAGTAAAGATTTAAAATAATCAGTACAGAGGTGGGCATGTACAGATGTCCACCCTGCACCACTTATAGATGCGTAGGGTGGGCACGCAGTGCCCACGCAGGGCTTTGGCCAAGTGACCAGACCCGTGGTTGTGGTGAATCTGGATGCTGCGTGGGCAAGAAAGCATGCCCACCCTACACCTACACATATCCACCCTGCACTGCTGCAAGTCGGTCTTCAGACCGACCTACAAATGCAAACCAACACAATATTTTTATTAGCGAGCCGCTGATTAAGTCAGACAATACTATTTCTTTCGTCATTCCCGAATGCTTTTGTCAGGAATGACGCTGAATTATTTGTGTTTATACTTGTTCAGAGGTTCTTTAGCTTTTATTTGCGTGCATTGACGAACCGATTCATTTTTTGACAGGTCGCGGGCATGGCCCGCTCCTGCATTTTGATTGCCACCATGATGCGGCATGCGTGATTTTGAACTGACTACAAAATTTCCACCACCCAGCGCGCCACCATGCCCGAAGCATGTGCGCACTTCAGCCCCCGATCCTTATCAAACTGGGCGTATTCTTCGGCATTCCACATATCATAATTCTTGCCGGTGAAATTCTTTTGTAATTCAGCACAGGTAACGCCTTTAAATTCCTCGCGAAATTTTTCTACCAGTTCACGACCCTTGCTAAAATTATTAATAAAACGCCCTTTGTGAAATTTGTCTGCATCGCGACCGCGTTTCACACTCAGCGCCATTAAACCACCCGCCAGGGCACCGCAGGTTCCTTCCCCCATAAGACCGCCTCCACCCGACAAGCCATGGCTGGCTTTAATGGTCTGGTCATCCACCATGCCCACTGTTTCCTGTATGGCTTTTAAAACGCATTGCGGGCAGCAACCATAATCCAGTTCATAGGACATGGCTTTTTGGTAGACGGCCTCTGCCATGGCATTCTTGTTTTTACTATCCATCGTGCGATCCTCAATGTGACATAGGCCTACATTAGCCAAGGCTGATGGTATTTTTATTGATCAGGCGCAAGATAAGCGGAATCGAGGAGGTGTGGTCAGCGGCAGTTCAGATTCGGAGTTGCGGACGCGGGCATAGCCCGCTCCTGAAATAGAATTAACTTTAGATAAGTGAGACGCTGGCGCCGTACATTGCAGCATGCGGCGCAATGCCCGTTGGTTATTGCGCCCGGCTTTTGTGGGTTGGCCTTCAGGCCAACGCTTTGTCTCAATACAGATGCGTAGGGTGGGCACGCAGTGCCCACGCGGGGTTTTGGCTAAGTAACCAGACTCGTGGTTGTTGCGAATCTGGATGCGGCGTGGGCAAAAAGGCATGCCCACTCTACAAAAGTAAATCAGAAAAATATTTTGATTAGTTTTTTATTTGCGTTTATTTGCGTGCATTGGCGGACT
>JACPVK010000432.1 GCA_016191795.1 Gammaproteobacteria bacterium | reverse complement strand
CGCGCGGGATATCGACAACTGCCTTGCAATTGGAGCAAAGCCGTCGAGCCAGTCGTTGAGCAATAATCAAATTGACAGCGGTGGCGATGTTAAAAGGTGGTACGCCCATCTGCACCAGTCGCGCCAGGGTTTGCGGGGCATCATTGGTGTGCAGGGTGGATAAAACCATATGGCCGGTTTGTGCTGCCTTGATAGCAATCTCGGCGGTTTCCAGGTCACGAATCTCACCCACCATGATCACATCCGGATCCTGACGTAAAAAAGCGCGTAGTGCGGAAGCGAAAGTTAAACCTACCTTGACGTTAACATTAACCTGGTTGATGCCTTCGAGATTGATTTCTGCCGGGTCTTCCGCCGTGGCAATGTTGCGATCTTCCGTGTTTAGAATATTGATACCTGTGTACAGTGATACAGTTTTACCTGAGCCAGTTGGGCCGGTGACCAGAATCATGCCATAGGGTTTGGAAAGAGCGCTCATATAGGCTTCTTTCTGTACCGGCTCATAACCCAGCATATCAATGCCAAGTTTGGCACTGGATGAATCCAGAATACGTAAAACAATTTTTTCACCAAACAGGGTGGGGCAGGTGTTCACACGAAAATCGATGGCCTTGCTTTTCGAAATGCGCATCTTGATGCGACCATCCTGTGGAACTCGGCGCTCGGCAGTATCCATGCGTGACATAACCTTGATACGGGCCGAAAAACGTCCACCCATGGCAACAGGTGGAGAAGCGATTTCGCGTAACATGCCATCAATTCGGTAGCGAACCCGATAGCGTTTTTCATAAGGTTCAAAATGTATGTCTGATGCACCACGTTTTATGGCATCCAGCAGTACCTTGTTTACAAACTTGACGATAGGGGTGTCGTCTGCACCCCCATCGGTAGACTCAGTCTTTTTTTCACCTTCTGTGTCTTCATAGTCCAGATCACCCAGGTCCTCGTCAAGCATGTCCGACATGGCGCCGGCTGAGTCACCACTGAATATTTTTTCAATGAGCACATTGAGTTTGTCAGCTTCCACCAGCACGGCTTCGGTATTGATGCCGGCATGGAACTTGATTTCGTCGAGGGCAATGAGATTAGTGGGTTCGGCTATGGCAATAAACAAACGATTACCGCGACGAAACAGCGGCATGGCGGTATGTTTTCTGACGAGTTTTTCTTCGACCAGTTCTTTGGGTATGGAATCAATATCAATGGCGTCGAGATCAACGACCGGTAAGCCAAACTCGGCGGCACTAATGCTGGCCACCCTGGAAGCGGCTACCAGCTTTTTTTCCACCAGATAATTCGCAATCGATTTCTTGTCCCGGGTGGATTCGGTTTGAGCGGTGATCGCGGCCTGTTCTGTCAAGGCACCGCTAACGACCAGTTTGTTGAGTAATCCGCCAAGTTTCATATTCAGGTGTGTTTCAGAAAGTGTCTGTAAGGTAATGATTTTTAAAAAATTGAATTTGAGTATAAACGAAAAATTCAGCATAGCCACCATCAACCTGTATTTCATGGCGATTATGGGTACTGGGATAATTAGGGCGGAATTAACTGTAAGCTGTGCTGGCTGGAATCAGATAGCAAAATTTACATGTAGAAAAAACAAAGGGAGCCGAAGCTCCCCTTGCGTTGCGAGTGTAATAACCAATTAGCAGAGGTTATTGGCTACGCAGGTACCAGGATTGGTAGTAGTCAGCCAGGTAACATGGCCATTGGCCAGGGTACCAGTGATAGCGTATGTGTATGCACCAGTACCACCTGTGCCAGTGAAGTTGGCATCAGAAGTAGCAGTAACGATAACATCAGCACCACCTGCCGCAGCAGTAACAGAAGCTACACGACCAGAGGCAACTGTTACAGCGATAGGAGCCTGAACGCCAGGAGTCGCAGCACCATTGATACAGTCGGTAGAGAATGACCCGGTAGTAACCAGCGGATTGTTCGCACAAACTTCCACATCGAGTTTCAGGCCAGAGGTAGCCAGAACGACTTCAGTAAAGGCTGCTTTTTGAGTGTACTGCTGGTAAGCAGGCAGCGCGACGGCAGCCAGAATACCAATGATCGCGACCACGATCATTAATTCAATTAAGGTAAAACCCTGTTGGATCTTATTCATGGTGTAACTCCTAGAGTGGTTGGTAGTTGGATGCGCTAACTTTTATAGCACACCTTGAAAAAAAAGCCTCATTGAGGACTGAACATGGTAAAGCAGTTGCCATGCCAGCTTTTGTTTACAGGAAATTATCGTTTAATATCAAATATTTAGGATTATTTCTGCGAATAGAGCAGTGACACAGTAATTGAATGGGCGGCTGAAACTGTCAGATTGTGACAAATTGGGTTAAATCAGACGTGTTTCCAGTCTGGGCGTACTCACAATGTCTGGGATTTTGAGGACTACCACCAGATCCATACAGGCTTCTTTTTGATGGCTATACCCTTGTCGGCAAGCTCTGCAATGTCTTCATCCAATAAATACTCAGCCAGGTCCTGGGCCAGCCCGGCCAGATGTTTTGCATAACGATGCCAGCGCTTGCGTGAACTGGAGTATATGGGCTGGCGAGCTTGCCACATACTGGCGGTGTTGATGGCGCGCTTCTCTTTGTAGAACTCCAGGCACTTGTCACTCCATTCGAGACCGCAATGCGCTATCAGTTCACGGGTCCTGGTATCGGTATGCTCGACTAATTGCTCATAGTGGGCATCGATAATTTTCCCCTCCGGAAGAATATTTTTCCAGTGATCCATGGCCTTTCTGTAGAAACGATAACGATTGGCTATCCATTTCAAATCGCAGGACCAGGGATGAAAGAGAAATGCCTGAAAATAACATGAAAGACACGTGTCGAGCGGATTTCTAATGGAATGTATGATGGTGGCGTTTGGGAATAAAACATTGATTAATCCCAAGTGTAGAAAATTATCAGGCATCTTGTCTACGATACGTCGAGCCTCCATTCTGTTTCTTTGTAAGGCTTCAAGGTAGTTCGCCGCATACTTGCGGATGTTTTCGGCGGACAGGTTTTTATTCAGTTCCGTAGTGTAGTCGTTTGGCCTGTCGCGCGCGACGAGTGAATTGTCAATTTTGTCAATCTCAAGGAGTTCGCCAGCACCAGCACCATCTGGATGCGATGATATGATTTGTTCAATTAATGTAGAGCCTGAGCGAGGCATACCAATTACAAAAACAGGTATGTCAGATGAGCTACCAGTACCTTTCATTTTTTCAATAATATTTTTTGTGTAGCTTTTTTTTATTTTTTTAAATAGTTTCTGTTCAGCCTGGGGGTCGGTTGATGTCTTGCTTAATAAATTACCTTTTCTGTAGTGCTCGAAAGCCTCGTCTGGTTTTTTGCAGTCATCATACATTTTGCCAAGGCTGAAATGAATCAAAGATCTCTGTTGTGCCGACATGCCAAGTTGAAGGTTGTTTTCAATACTTTGAATTAAAGGATAATCGTCGGGTGTGAATTTTTTTATGCTCGATAGATCGAGGTAGGCAGGGCCAGCAGTCTTGTTTATTTTAATGGCTTTTTCCAGGCTGGCCATTGCCTGTTCGGTTTTTCCCAGTTCAATCAGTATTCGTCCCTGAGTCTGATAAGGTTCTGAAATATCAGGCTGGATGCGAATCATTTTTTTTGTATAACCCAGCGCGTCGTCGTGTCTGTTTATCTGGCGTAATGCGTATGTCAGGTCGAATAGAATGTTGAGATCGCCGGGTTTTAGCGAATGCGCTTTTTCGAGTAACTTTATTGCAGCGTCGAAATTATTAAGGTCAATTTCAAGCTTGGCCAGCTTTATGTAAGGTTCCAGATATTTATTGTCTGTGGCAATGGCTTTGCGCAAAAGCGTCATGCAGCTACTTCTCGCGATGCGATATTCATCATCGTGCGTGCAGCCCTGTAGTTGCTCTTCGGCGAGCGCATAGATATATGCTGCGTTATTGGGCTTTAATTCGGATGCTCGGGATATATAGCCAAGGGCTTGTGAATGGAGCCCTAATTTGGAGGATATTTCTCCCAACTTGATTAAGCTTGCTGGATCGCCTGTTTGATCTAATGGCGAATCAGTGATGACCTGTTTGGCGGCATCCGTCTCGCCATGTTTTAAGAGGTCTAGCGCCCTTGCTATTTTGTCATGCAATTCATTGTTTTTATTTGATTTCACGTGTATGGCTCTTTACGGCTCTATGGCTTGTTTAAAAACATATTTTCTATTAAGTAATCTATGTCCTATGGGGTGCTTATTAAAAGCAGCTCATTAATGCGTTTTGATATGTCCTGGTTGTAACCCAGTTCCTTAAGCCTTTCCATAAACTTAAGGTGCAGTCGAGCTTTGCCGTATATGCCTATTGAGTGTTTAATTTTGAATTGTTTTATCGAGACAACGTAAAGCTTAATCTGGTTATCAAGCTTCTTTTGTATTTTTTCATTCTGTTTTTTATTTTCGCTATTTGCAAAATATAGGGCTACCTGGTCAGGCGTGATGGCGCTATAGAGTTCGTTTGCCAGCTTGATTGCAAAATCGTCTATGATTCTGTTTTTTTTCCAGAAGAATAAATTCATAATAACATTCCAGTTTGTGGGTGTTGTATATAATTATGTAGTGTAATCAGGTATGGGTGTTGATTAGTATTCTCAAAAAATATGTATAGCATTTTATTAAACAGGTATTCTGAATTGGGTTGAACAGGGTTATTCAATGTCCAGCTTGCCGAGCCTGTATCTCAGCTGCCTTAAAGTAATACCGAGAAGTTTTGCCGCTGCAGTGCGATTCCACCGGCTCTGTTCAAGCGCCTGCATGATACTTTGGCGCTCCTGCTCTTCCAGTTTAAGTAATTGCGTGGATTCAGGGAGATCGGTGGCAGGCGACGTAACTTCAACCATTCCTCGTGCCGGTAGATGCAGGTCTTCGAGTTTGATGAGGTCGTTTTCGGACAGCGCCAAAGCCCGTTCGATTATGTTTTCCAGCTCACGTACATTGCCTGCGAAGTGATGTCTGGATAAGGCAGCCAGGGCTTCGCTGGTGAAGACAGGTGTATGCTCCAGCGCGGATTTTTTAGCTAGTTGTTGCAGCAGGTGGTTCGCCAGTAACGGGATGTCGCTGCAACGATCTCGTAAACTGGGCACGTCCAGTTCAATGACGTTAATGCGGTAAAACAGGTCTTCGCGGAATTTTCCCTGCGCAACCAGGTCGTTCAGATTTTTGTGGCTGGCGCTAAGTATGCGTACATCGACTGGATGCTCATGATGTTCGCCGACCGGCCGCACGGATTTTTCCTGGATGGCACGTAATAATTTAACCTGCATGGCCAGAGGTAGGTCGGCTACCTCATCCAGAAACAGGGTGCCACCGTGAGCTGCGCGGAACAGGCCATCCTTGTCGGTAGTCGCGCCGGTAAAGCTACCTTTTTTGTGACCAAAGAATTCACTCTCCATCAGTTCACCTGGAATCGCACCGCAGTTCACCGGGACGAAGGGGTAGTCACTACGGGCGCCCTGTTCATGTATCAGATGAGCCACCAGCTCCTTGCCGCAGCCGGATTCACCATGAATGAAGACAGGAGCCTGGCTGCGTGCCAGTTTGGTGATTTTTTTGCGCAGCTCCTGCATGACGGGGGCGTCACCCAGCAAGTTGTAGCGACTCTTTGCGAGCGGCTGTTCAAGGTCGCTGGCGGGTAACTTAATGGCGGATGTCACCAGATTGCGTAACACCCGCAAGTCTATGGGTTTGGCAACAAAATCAAAGGCGCCGGCCTTGAGAGCTCTAACGGCCGATTCCATATTGCCATGCGCTGTAATAACGGCCACAGGCGTTTGTGCATAATACTGTTGTATGTGTTCAACCAGGCTTATACCGTTGCCATCGGGAAGTTGCATGTCTGTTATACATAAGTCGAAGTGAGCACTGGCCAGAAGCTTGCGAGCACTGTCGAGATCATGTGCAGAGCGAGGGTCAAGGCCCATGCGACTTAGCGTAATTTCTGCCAGTTCGCATATATCCGGTTCATCATCCACTATGAGTACGCGTTTTTCTGTCATGAGAGATTTTTTGCTATAAATTGCATTCTAGTTTAACCGCAACGTTTGAGATTGATTATAGGGGAGTTGACGCAATGAGTCGTACTTTGTCGTTTCGTCTGAAAGCATCCGGGTTACATTTAGCGGGCAGTGGACTGGTTATCGGTGTGTTTTTATGGCTGGTCTACGGCTTTTGGTATATGGTCCCGTACCAGCTCGTGTTTTCAACCTTTGATGTAGTGAAGGTTTTGATTGGTGTGGACCTGGTTCTGGGTCCACTGCTGACATTTATCGTGTTCAATATCGCCAAGCCACGTAAAGAACTGGCGCGTGATCTGGCTATTATCCTGGCGTTTCAGTTAAGCGCCCTGGCCTGGGGGGTGCATGTGACCTACAGTGTGCGGCCGCAGTTTCTTGCATTTGTTGGTGACAACTTATATGCCGTATCTGGGCGTGATATTAATCTGGAAGAGCTGCCTGATGATATCAAGCGGCGTGTCTGGTATGAGCCGCCTGTGCCGGTCTCGGTACGCGGTCCCCAGTCAGAGGATGAATGGAAGCAGCACACGGTCGACCTGTTCAATAGTAAAGTACCGGAATTGATGTATCAGTCCCGGCGCTATCGGCCGTACGCCGAACGGGGGATGTATAGCGGTGTCTTGCCCTTAACGGTGGATGCACTCAGAGAGAAGGGACCAGGTGTCAATCAGTGGCTTGATTCTGTACTGGTTAAGGAAGATGCCAGCAGCCTGGCGTTTTACAAAATCATGGCCGGAACATTTGTTTCGTGGGCTGCTGTTCGTGTCGACGATGGGTTTGTTATTAATGTAATGCCAGTTCAGTCGGTGCCGCCTCCAGAAAATAAATCCTGAAACAACTGCCGCCGCCCGTTACCGGAAAATACCGGATACGGGCGCGGTTGCTTTCAATAATTTCCTTGGTGATGAATAATCCCAGCCCGGTGCCTTTGGGGCTGGTGGTGTAGAAAGGGTCAAAGATTTGTTCTACCAGATCGCTGGCTACTCCGGGTCCATTGTCGATGATGTCCATGCAAGGCTGGTGTTGTTCATCGTGGAAGGCATGCAGGCGTACACGAATATCGGCCAGCGCCTTGTTGTGGTGAGTAATCGCATTGCCGCACAGGTTATTTAATACCTGATGCAAATAGCTGGTGTTAAATAAAATGCGTATGTCCGCCGGCGTGGCCGTGATTTCAAATTGTTGGTCGTTTAGGGACTGTGCGCTGCAAAATTCTTCGCGAAATTTTTCCAGCCAGGGTAATAATTCTATCATATCAAGCTGGCTGGGTTCCTGGCGTGAAAGCTGTAAAACATTTTGAATGATTTTATCCAGGCGTTGTACCTGGGTATTAATAATGTGGGTAAGTTTCTTATCGGCGGTATTCATATCCGACTCGCCCAGTAATTGCGCGGCATGGTTAATGGCGCTTAGCGGATTGCGTATTTCATGGGCAATACTGGCAGTAAGCCGGCCCAGAGATGCCAGTTTCATTTGTTGAAAGCGCTGGTTTAACTGGGTTGCGTCTTCGAGAAATATCAGCGTATTGCCCTGATTATTATCCAGCGGTCGAAAGCCTGGCTGAATATCCGGCAATCCCTGCTGCTGTCGAATTGGTTTGTGATGCATACGCGGATCAGCCAGCCATTCGTTATATCGTTGTTGTAAGTTAGGTAGTACATCGGCCAGTCGCGGGTTGTTTTGCATCGGTATATTGCCGAGTAAACTTTCAGCTGAATCATTGGCGAGGCGTATGCGTCCGATTTCGTCAACTACCAGAATGCCGGTGCGCATACTCTGGATAATGTCGTCATTGAGTTTTTCCAGGGAGATCAAATCTGCGGCGCGTGCTTCAGCCAGTTCAGTGGATTCGCGTAATTGTCTGCTTAGTATCGATGCCAGCAGGCTGGTGGCAAAAAACACCATGCCCAGTATCCCGGCATTGGAATAATCACTGGAATTGCCAATATTGTTGAGTAAGTTATAGGTTTGTTCCACGAGTACACCGGTACTGGCCAGTGCCGCAAAAAAATGCGATTCACGCCGATGCAGGAACGTGCCGGTAGCTGCGATGTTGACGATTAATAACATACCCAGTCCACTGGATACGCCGCCGGAAAAATGCATCAGCAAAACAATCAGCAAAATATCGCTGATATTGGCAGCAATGACCTGGGTGGTGAAGGCCAGTTTACGGTGAAATTCGGCGTAAAGATAAAACAGGCTGCTGGCGAGAAAGGCGATGTTTACAATCAGAAATAATTGACGATCGGGCTGATTGAGAAACCCATGAAAGATTTTTTGCTGGAACAACACCAGCAAGCTCAACGCCAGTGTGGCGCGATATAGATTGAAATGACGTAACGGACGCCAGAATGTTGTTTCAGGGGCTAACTCATTCTGTTCGATTGGTACACTCATTTGTCTGGTGGAGTCCAGTCGCGCGCATGTTGCTTGCAACAAAAAAACTGGTCATGCATG
>JACPVK010000431.1 GCA_016191795.1 Gammaproteobacteria bacterium | reverse complement strand
GTTGATCAGCTTCAGCGCGGGACTTTTCAAATTCTATGCGTCGTACTTCGGCCTCGCGCTTGGCATCGAACATGGATTTTTCCTGCTCGGCGAGATTTTTTTGCTGTGTGGTTTTCATGAGCGCTTCAGGTAAATGAATGTTGGTAATCATCACCGAAATAACTTCCACACGATAGCTCGACAAATCTTCACGCACCGCCTCTTCCGCAGACTTTTGTTCAGCGGCACGATTTTGCTGATAGGAAATAGCAGGAGACTTGGATACCTGCGCACGGAAAATGCCGTCTATTTGTGGATGTATGGCATTCAACTCCAGCTGCTCGACTGAACCTATACGCTGTACCACATAAGGTGCATTTTCCGGTTGTATACGATATTGGCAACGCACTTCCACTTTCATTTCAAAACCGTCATGTGATACCACATTAAATGGATCGAATGAGCGCGTTTGTTCCGGCTTGTTTTCTTCAGCACTCCAGTCAACTGAACGTGTGACAGTGGGCACCTTGATGACACTGTATGCCAGGGTATTAATATTGTAGGCACCGGGCCCCAACACTTCTTTCTGGATGCCGCGATAACCACGTGGCACCACATGTTTGGCCGCACTACCTCGTTCGTCACTGAGTTCGCCCATAATGGCTGTGGATGGATCTTTTCCGATATTGGAAATCAATACGGCGACCTCACCTTGCACCACAACGGTTTGATTATCTTTTGTCACAGCAAATAAATACGGATTAATGTAATAGGTACCCGGCGTTAAAATAGTTTCTTGCGGACCTCGGTTGCCACCATTTTCGATAAACCGCTGGCCATTCTGAAAATTATTGTGATTTTCCGGTGTGGTGACCACCACATCCTGCGTTTGCATGGGTTTACCATCCAGCGCTTCAACGATACCGATTTCACCTTCCCGAATTGTTACCGCCTGTTTTATTTCTACAGTAAATATTTCTGTATTGATGTTATAGGTACCCGGGCGCAGGTGTTCTATCTGCGGCCCTTTCTGGCCGCCATGCTTCAGAAACAATTCCGCGTTCTGAAAATTATCATGCCCGGACACGCTGCTACCCAGTAACTGGCCTAATGGCAGAGTGGCACCATCATTGGCTGTTACCACACCAATTCGGCCTTCGGGTATATAGGTTTTTTTAATTTTGGTTATTTTGAATAAAAACGGATGAATCTTGAATGTACCATTCGTTAGAAAGCGCAATTGCTTGCCACGTATACCTCCATTATCCAGAAATGCATCCGGGTCCTGGAAATTATTATGCACTTCGCCTGCCGGATCATCGGCAAAAATACGGCCCGCCGGTAACTGCTCGCCATCTGTCGCTTCCACTATACCCAGTTCATCCGCCGCTATGCTTTCGAATTTCTTTTTTCCCATTACGTAAACAAATGGCCAGGGAATAAAATGCAAACCCGGCGCCAGATAACGCGCACGTACGCCAACCTGCGCATCGCGTGCAAACACTCGACCGGGAGCGAGTTCAGGGCCGATAAAACGGCGCTCGGTAAGCGCGATTTCATCACCACCCACATTGACGAGAAATAGTGCGAACAAAATCCATAGACCGCCAACCACGGCAGCCACAAGTAAAGCCACATTCAACAGATCGAACATAGAGGTTTCCTTATAGTAAGAGATTCAGCTTAAAAAACGCACAATGCCATATTTTGACTATTTCACAATACTTGGTGGCAAATATAATTTTTAGATGAACTGGCGGTTACCCGGAAATCTTTCACTGATATCCCGGTTGATCATATTTCAACCATCATTTCGGTGCATGGATTAAAACTGATACCCCATATTCACCCCATACAGGTAATAATACTGATCCCGCTCCGACACTATGCCCTGGGTATTTTCTAAATTAATATTCAACGCACCCCAGCTAAATCCCAGTTTAAATCCATCGCCTATACCAAACTGCAAACCTAAATTTGCCTGTGCGATAGTGCCCATAGCCTCGAACTCGGTGGAGCCGGCCATGAAATTCATTTGAAAATAACTCGGGTTATTACTGCGAGACAGGCGCCAGCGTAATACCGGGCCGAGAAACCAGTAAGTGCCTTTCATTTCCGGCAGGCCCGCGTCAGCTAATAAAATATCTGACTGACCGATTTCGGCGCTGATGCCAAATTCGGTTGCGCCGTCGCGAAATCCGGTCATATAACGCAGGCCGAAAAAATCGGCGTGTTGCTGCGTGTCGGATGAAATGGCGCTGCGCACCAGTGAAATATCAGTCCATTTGCCGCACGGTGTAAAACCCGCCGCTACATCATAAATATATTTAAAAACATACAGCGCCCACACCACAATCAATACGGTACCAATAATCACAAACACCACGGCGGCGGCATCTCGATTGCCGTTATTGCCGGATCGCATCATGTCGCTGCTAAAATCCACCATCACCCGAATGGATTCATCGCCTGCTGAAGGCTGGTTGCGATCACCGCAATCATTGGTTGCAGCGGGGGTGTACGGCGGCGGTGTGACTTCGTCCGTTGGTTGCGCGGCGTCAGCCGGTAATTTGTTGGCGATGGAGTAGCCTTGTTGACGTAATGATTCTGCCAGTTGTAAATAATTTTCCGGTGCTACATGAATAATGCTGGCATGTGGATAGCGGGCGCGAATATCGGCTTCATTAATATTGTCTGCGGGCTCTGCCTGGCTGGCATTGACGGGTACAACACTGGTCCATGCCAATACAGAACACAGCAGGTAACAAATAATTTTTTTGTATTTTTTATTGTTCATCTCACTGCATACCTGGATTCTATTTTGCACCCTGCCTGCACAAACAGGCTTCCCTGATAATTTTCATGGCGGTAAATCACGGTTTACTAATCCGCCTGTCATGTCAAACCATGACAGGGTCGCATCTGCCATCATGTCAATACATCAAACGTATGAATTACTCGCCCTGTCATGATATCCCTCAATTGAGTTCCAACACACTCCCCGGTATCCTCATAGATCTAATAAATGACACCTGAGGTAGCGGCTCATGAGCGCTCACAATATTGATTCGGTCCTGATTGAAAACCGCAAATTTAAACCCAATCCCAATTTCGTCGCCCGGGCGCGTATTCGCAAGCAAGAATTCGATGCCCTGCATAAAATGGCCGCTGAAGATTACACCGGCTTCTGGGCGAAGCAGGCACGCGAATTATTAAGCTGGCATCGGCCGTTTAAACAGGTTCTCGATGACAGCCGGGCTCCGCACTTCACATGGTTTGCCGATGGCTCACTCAATGTCTCCTACAACTGCCTGGATCGACACCTTGGCAGCCGCGCCAATAAAAACGCCATCATTTTCGAAGGCGAAAAAGGCGATGTACGCACGCTCACCTATCAACAACTCACCGACGAGGTGAGCCGCTTTGCCAATGCCTTGAAAGCCCAGGGCATCCGGAGCGGTGACCGGGTGGTGATTTACATGCCCATGATTCCTGAAGCCGTGATTGCCATGCAGGCCTGTGCCCGCATCGGCGCCATACATTCCGTTGTGTTTGGCGGCTTCTCTTCCGAAAGTCTGCGCGACCGTATTAACGATGCCGGCGCCCGCATGGTGATTACCGCCGATGGCGGCAACCGCGGCGGCAAAATCGTTGAACTTAAGGCTGCTACCGACAAGGCCCTGGCCGGTGGATGCCCGAGCATCGACAAAGTCATCGTCTGCCAGCGCACCAAACACAATATCCCCATGAAAGCCGGCCGTGATATCTGGTGGCACGATGCCATTGCCAAACAAAATACCGACTGCCCGCCGGTGTGGGTGGATGCCGAACACCCGCTGTTTTTGCTTTACACCTCCGGCTCTACCGGCAAACCCAAAGGCATACAGCATTCCAGTGCCGGCTATTTGCTGGGCGCGATACTCACCAACCTGTGGGTGTTCGATTTACGCGAAAGCGATATTTTCTGGTGCACAGCGGATGTCGGCTGGATCACCGGCCACACATACGTAGCCTATGGCCCGCTGGCGGCCGGTGGCACCCTGATGATGTATGAAGGTGCCCCCACTATTCCCGACGCCGGCCGTTTCTGGAAAATGGTACAGGAACACAAGGTGAGTATTTTTTATACAGCGCCTACCGCCATTCGCGCACTCATGAAACTCGGTGACAGCTTCCCCAACAAATACGATTTATCCAGCCTGCGGTTGCTGGGTACCGTGGGCGAGCCCATCAATCCGGAAGCCTGGATGTGGTATCACACGGTGATAGGCAAAGAGCACTGCCCCATCGTTGATACCTGGTGGCAAACTGAAACCGGCAGCAACATGATTACGCCCCTGCCCGGTGTTACCGCCACCAAGCCTGGCTCCTGCACTATTCCCTTACCCGGCATTGCCGCCGATGTGGTCGACGAAGATGGCAATAGCATTACCACGCCCAACCAGGGTGGTTATCTGGTTATCAAAAAACCTTTTCCGTCCCAGCTGCGTACCATCTGGGGTGATGACGCACGTTATGCCAGCACCTATTACCCCAAGTTTGGTGGCAAGTATTACCTGGCCGGTGACAGCGCGCGCAAAGATGAAGACGGCTATTTCTGGATCATGGGTCGCATCGATGACGTATTAAATGTCTCTGGCCACCGCCTGGGCACCATGGAAGTGGAATCAGCACTGGTAGCCCATCCAAAAGTGGCCGAAGCCGCGGTGGTTGGCCGCCCCGATGACATCAAGGGCGAAGCGATTTTTGCCTACGTTGTGTTGCGTGGTGCACGCCCTGCAGGCGGCGTGGATGCGGCGATTACCAAAGAGCTGCGTGACTGGGTAGGCGAACAGATTGGTGCCATCGCCAAACCCGATGACATACGCTTTGCCGATAATTTACCCAAAACCCGTTCCGGCAAAATCATGCGCCGTTTATTGCGTAACATCGCCCGTGGCGAAGACATAACCTCGGACACATCGACGCTGGAAAATCCGGATATTTTGTTGCAGTTGCAGGGCAAAGTTTAACCGTCTTGTTGCGTGCAGGGATGCACGCTGCGTTAAACAATTAACCACTCCATTTTACGTCGCTGGACAACAATAAATTTTATGAGAAACACGCCTGTCATCATTATCATTTTATTGACACTGAGTGCCTGCTCCAATGCCGCCTGGTATAAAGGCATGCAAACCCGCGAACAAAACCAGTGTCTGACTGTACCGCCGAGTGAATATGATAACTGCATGAAAAATGCGAACGACAGCTACGGGGAATATCAGGATAAACAAAAAGAACTGGATAAATAACCTTACCCGTTTATTTGCCATTGTGAATCAGTACGGCCATACCTGGTTAATGTATTACGGCTGCTTGTGTAGGGCGGATAAGCGCAGCGCATCCGCCGATTACTTTGGTGGATGCACTACGCTTATCCACCCTACCAGATTTAATCACAGGTTCACTAACTAACACACAGCTTGTGCAGGTCCGCACGCGCAGCGTAATCGGACCTGCGTTGATTAAAAATTATCAACTCTTCGGCTTCTTTGACAAATGCGCCATACCTTCGGCTGCGAGCGTGCAAAGCTGCTTGAATCCATTGTAGATATTTTCATCCATATGGCCTTTATCGCCATAATCGGCATAAAAAAATCCCAACGGCTTGTTATGCACATGCACCGACATGGCCATGAACTCACCCCGGCCAATTTGAGCGCGCAATTTTGGCAACAACAACGGCGCCAGTTTTTGTTGTGTTTCCGGTCGATACCAGATGGCCTGCATTTTTACCATCAGTTGTGCGAACAGATGTTTTTCCAGCAAACTGAAATTCAGACGCTGCATGGGTGAGCCTTCGTCTATACCACGGGTAAAACGCGCCTTGATACTTTGATCCGGACTTAATAAACCAAACACCACACGATCCATCGCCAAACCATCGTGCATGGCTGTGAGTATACGCACCATGAGTTGACTGATATCGAAACTGCCATCCATATGCGCCTTGATATCATTAATAATGCGCTCAACGACTTCTGGATGCAGTACGTGTTCTTCGGCATTAGTTACTGGCGTTATTACCGGCTCAACTTGCTGCGCAACTACCGGCGGAGGAACCGGATCTGCTTTTGCAATAACCTGTGGTGCGGCTCTAACTTCAGGAACAGGAACAGGCACATGCTTTGCTGCCTGTGCGGGCTCTCCTGCTGGTTTGATAATCGAATTAATTTCCGATGGCGCCGGAATTGTTGGCGCCGTCTTTACAACGGGTGTGGCGGTGGGCGCTGCGGGTGGAATTTTCGGTGCCTGTACCGGCGGCTTCTCAACTGCAACGTTAGCTGCTGCAACCTGATTATTTTCAATCACCGGTGCAGACACAACATGCAGCGGATCATCCGGCCACGCACCTGGCAACAGTGGTAACCAGGCAGCAGCCGGTGTAACACTGCCATACCAGCCTTCTGACTGGCGTGCGGCCTGCACACAATAAATATGAATTTTTGTTTCGATTTCATCAACCGGCTGATTCAGCCACTCAGCCACGTTCATAACGGCTTGCTCAACGGCAGGCTGCCACCAGCTTTGTTGTACTGTTTCAGCCAGCTTCAATGCCAGTATCGCACCTTGTCCACGCACCGCATTATGGCTATGTAAAAAATCGCTGTATAACGCCGGCCATCCCCATTTTTTTGCCAGTTCCGATTGCACATCATCAAACAAATAATCAGTATGGCGAGAAAAGGCATTGCTAAAATCCATGCGTTCTCGCCGCATATATTGTTCTATCAGCAACATTTCACCCGGCATTAATAACCAGCCGGCCCAGGCAATACGATTTTGCAACAAGGTGGCAATAAATACTTCGTCTGCATTGATATCCTTGCGCAAAAAAGACCATTGCAACGCCTGATATGCCGCATGGTAGCTATAAGATAATACCCCATGCAAACGTTGTAACACCGGCGTTTTTCCGCGCAGCACATCTTCCAGTACCGGCAAGCTTTTCACCCAGAGAAAAAACGGCTGCATACCCAGCATCATGACGGCACGATCGACCGTCGTCACTTCCCCGGCCAAACCACGCCGCGGCAACCGGGCAACGCGACGCAACAAATTCGCCATTAAAAACGGGTCATGATAAATCTCTTTGGCAATGTCATCATCTGTAATGCGATCAATATTACGTTCCATGGCCAGCAGTTGTTCACGACTGCGACGCAGAATCGGGAAGGTCTCCGTACTGAGCTTATCCAGCCAGAAAGCAAGCGGCCGATTATTACTCATGAGCCTCTCCATTCGCTTTATCTTTTATATGCCAGACAAGCAGGGCCCTGGCACGACCGGAATTTAATTCAATCACTTCATCCGGCTCGACGCCGGGCACAGCAAAACTGTTACTGATAAAAATACTGCCGGGTTGCATTTCCCGTTGTACTTTTTGCCAGAGCTCAGTCATGGGTTGTGGTGATAAAAAGGCATAGACGACATCATAACGCGATAAATCAACATGCCACATATTTTGATACCTGACCAGAAACTGTGCCTTGCCGATTTTTGAGCGCAGCCAGGAAATCGAAAACGGTATGGGCGCTGTTTCCACACCATGAAACAGACCAAAAGGAAATTTTTTATCGAGATATTGCAGCACACTGCCGGTACCGCACCCTATATCCAGAAAATAAAAATTCTTTTCAACCGGCATCAGTTTTTCAAGCGCCTGGCAGGCTGGCAAACCAGAGAGATATAACGGGACTCGACTGCTAAAAACACTGCCGTACACTGCAAATAAAAATACAAATGCCAGTAAGTAAATCCAGGCCGGTAACGCCAGGCTGTGCAACATGATCATGGCGGGCAAAAATAATATCTGAATCAGCATCCACCAACGCGGCAATTCAGACTGATATGTCAACATGCCCACCAGCAACACAGTGAGCACGATCCAGACACCCAGAGACAGCCCCATCCACCAGGCAATTGCACCTGCCAGCGTCGCTGACACAGCCTGTAACAAGGCCGCACGCAACAGCATGGCATTCATATCTGGTTCGGTTTCTGATTGTTGAATCATGACATGCATTTCAGAAGTGCTTATAAGTCCCGGGAATTAATCGCGCCGCAAACAAACATAAACAACCATTATTGTTATGCACTCCTGACATTTTCTACAATCATATCGCTGCACATACAACAAACCATGGCAGCGTGTTATTGGGCATTATCGTGGTGGCGGTCGTAAATCCGCTGGTATTTCTTCTTCCGGAGCGACAGGCACGCCCTGGCTATTTATTATTTCTGCTGGCGGTTGTGCTTCGGCAGGTTCGGCGGAAGGCTCCGCAGATGTTTCAGATACCCCAAGGGAATCACTGAATTCTGTTAATGAGGTATTCTGATCAACTTCCAGGGCATTACCCGCGTCCTTGCTGCCGGAAAGTATCAGCGATTCTTCTGTGCGCTTGTTTAACACGATAATACTGATGCGGCGATTGGTTGAGCTGTAGGGATCTTCAGGGTCCAGCGGCACGGCATCGGCCAGACCCACTACACGCATCATTTTTTCCTGCTTCAAACCAGCCTTGATCAACTCTCGACGCGAGGCATTGGCGCGGTCAGCTGATAATTCCCAGTTGCTGTAATTACCGTATTTCGAAGGGAACGGTGTGGCGTCGGTATGGCCTGACAAACTGATACGATTTGGCACATCATTCAAAACTTCGGCAATGGCCGCAATAATTTCCCTCGTATACGGTTTTAACTCGGCACGGCCGGAGTCGAACATCGGGCGGTTTTGTTCATCCACCACATGAATGCGCAAACCTTCAGCGGTAATATCGAGCTTGAGCTGATTTTTGAAGGGTTTTATTTTTTCGTTATTCTCTATAATTTGTTCCAGCTTTGCTTTCATTTGCTGGAGTTTTTCCAGCTCGATTTGCTCCGCCAGTTTTTTCGCCAGATCGCGATTGGGCGCAAACACACTCTTGGTCTGGTCGGCACCGCGCTTCACCTGGCCGGTTGATCGGGTTAAATCTTCTCCGCCACCTTTGATGATACTGGTAGCATCGCCCGAACCCTCACCACCCATCAAGGCAACTTTCAATGGTGTTTTGAAATAATCAGCAATACCTAATAATTGCGCCTTGGTACTCGAACCCAGTAGCCACATCAACAGGAAGAACGCCATCATGGCCGTTACAAAGTCGGCGTAGGCAATTTTCCATGCACCGCCATGATGACCACCATGGCCACCCTTTTTGACTTTTTTGACAATAATAGGGCGTTGCGAATCGTCACTCATGACCAGGACTGCTCATTAAATTGTTTCCTCACTTGCCCTTACGCGCCTTGACGTCATCTTCCAGTTCACTGAAGGTCGGGCGATCGGCCGAGAATATGACCTTACGGCCAAATTCAATACATACCTGTGGCGCATAACCATTAAGGCTGGCCAGCAACACGACTTTTATAACTTCATAAATTTTGCTTTCGTCAT